>DWUW01000314.1 GCA_019120525.1 Candidatus Eisenbergiella stercorigallinarum
TGGATACCATGATGACGCTGGCGCAGACCAGGCATGACGGAAATACCGCGGATGAATTTTACAGCGCCGAGCAGGATTATTACGATGAGATGAGCCCACGCTACAGCAATATGGTGATCGAATATCAGAAGCTTCTGTACGATTCTCCGTATCGCAGGGAGCTGGAGGAAAAGATCGGGCCGGTGGCCTTTAAAAATATGGAGCTTTCCCGCAAATCCATGCAGGAGAAGCTGATCCCGCTGGTACAGGAGGAAAACGCGCTGGCGACCGCATACGAGAAGCTTCTTGCCGCGGCGAAGATCGACTGGGACGGCGAGACGCTGAACCTGTCCCTGCTGCGCCCTTACCTGAGAAATCCCGACCGGGAGATCAGAAGAAGGGCATGGAAGAAATTTTCCGCCTTTTTCCAGGAGAATGAGAAGGAGCTGGACGACCTCTATGATAAGCTGGTGAAGAACCGCACGAAGCAGGCGAAAGAGCTTGGGTATGAAAATTATGTGGAGCTGGGCTATTACCGCATGAACCGCAACTGCTATGACAAGGCGCAGGTGGAGGCCTTCCGCAGCCAGGTGAAGAAGGATTTCGTGCCCTTTGTGGAAAAGCTGCATGAAAAGCGCAGGAAGCGCCTGGGGCTTGAGAAGCTTTCCTATATCGACGAGGGCGTTTACTTTAAGGAGGGAAATCCCAATCCCACGGGAACGCCGGAGGAGATCCTGGCGGCCGGACAGCGGATGTATGAGGAATTGTCTCCGGAGACGAAGGAATTTTTTGACTTCATGATGGAGAACGGCCTGTTCGACGTGCTTGGCAGGAAGAATAAGAGAGTGGGCGGCTATATGACCTATCTGCCGCTGTATCACGCGCCCTTCATTTTCGCCAATTTCAACGGAACCAGCGGGGACGTGGACGTGATCACGCACGAATGCGGCCATGCCTTCCAGGGCTATCTTTCCGGAAAGGATCCCATCAGGGAGCATGCGGACATCACCATGGAGACGGCGGAATGCCATTCCATGTCCATGGAATTTTTCACGGAAAAATGGATGGAATGGTTCTTCGGGGATGGGGCGGACGCCTACCGGGAAATGCATTTTGAGGACGCCTGCATGTTCATTCCCTACGGCTGCATGGTGGATGAGTTCCAGCATATCGTCTATGAAAATCCGGAGCTGACGCCCGCGGAAAGAAAGGCGGCGTGGAGCAGGCTGGAGAAGGAGTATAAGCCTCATCTGGATTATGAGGAAGATCCCTTCTTTGGAGCGGGAGGCTACTGGCAGCAGCAGCACCATATTTACAGCTTCCCGTTCTATTATATCGATTATGTGATCGCCCAGACGGTGGCCTTCGAGTATAAGCTGTGGATGGATGAGGATTATGAGGCGGCATGGAAGAGCTATCTGAAGCTCTGCAGGCTCTCCGCCTCCGATTTCTTCACCAATATGATCCCGGAAGCGGGGCTGAAGCTTCCCTTTGAAGAAGGCTGCATGAAGGAGATGGCGGAAAAGCTGGAAAAGAAGCTGGAAGAAAAGGCATAAAAAGGCAAAAACGAAAAGACGTAAACGAAAAGGACCGGCGTTCATGAATTATATCGTACTGGACCTGGAATGGAATCAGGGCAATGAGGAAAAGGAAAAGCAGAGAAAGGACATTCCTTTCGAGATCATAGAGATCGGCGCGATTAAGCTGGACAGCCGGATGGAGCCCGCCGGCAGCTTTCATGAGATGGTAAAGCCCCAGGTCTACCGGGAAATGCACCGGATGACCAGGCAGCTTCTCCATATGGATATGAAGCAGCTGCAGGGAGGGGAGCTTTTTCCGGACGTGATGAGACGGTTCCTTTCCTGGTGCGGGGAGGCCGGAGAGGACGGCCTGCCGGAAAACGGGCTCCGCCCGGAAGGGAAGGCCGCGGCAGAGAAAAGAGCGCCGCGGAATCAGCCGGTGGAGTACCGGTTCGCCACCTGGGGGCCGCAGGATTTGACGGAGCTGCAGCGGAATATGCGTTTTTACGGTATGGAGCTTACCGGAAGCGGGCCGGTGAAATTTTATGATATCCAGAAGCTGTTCAGCATCGCCTTTGAGGATAAAAAGAGCCGCAGAAATCTGGAATATGCCGTGGACTTCCTGAAGCTTCCCAAGGATGGGGCCTTCCACCGGGCGCTGAGCGACGCCTATTACGCCGCCATGGTGCTCCGGCAGATCCGGGACCCGCAGGTGCTGCAGAAGGTTTCCTTCGATACCTTCCGGCTGCCGCAGAACCGGAAGGAAGAGGTCCGCATCGTATTCGATGATTACGCCAAATTCATCTCCAGAAGGTTTGACGATAAGGAGCAGCTGCTTGCGGACAGGGAAGTGACCAGCACGAAATGCTACCTCTGCCACCGGAACCTGAAGCGTAAGATCAAGTGGTTCACGCCAAACGGAAAGCATTATTACAGCCTTTCTCTCTGTGACCGGCACGGCTATATGAAGGGAAAGATCCGGATCCGCAGGGCGGAGGAGGATGGGGTCTATGCAGTGAAGACCACGAAATTCATTACGGAGGAGGATGCGGCGGATCTGTTCCGGAGAAGGGATGCAGCCAGGGGACAGGGGAAAAGAAAGGGAAAGAAAAAGGAAAATACAAGGTGAAAGACAAAAAGGAAGGAGCCGCCTGCCCCGCCTTTTTTCACCAGAAGAGATCCGGAAGCTTTGTTAAAAGCCTTCCGGATCTCTTTTGACGTATCTGTCATAATCGATCGTTTCCCTGCCGCGTCTTCTGCGCCGTCTCCTGTGATCCTTCCGCTGGCCGGAAAAGCTGTAGTTATGGATCAGGGTGATCAGCCAGACCAGGAAATTGAGGAAGAGATAGACGGCGATCACGCAGATCAGGACAAGCCGCACATTGATATAGATCCTCCCCGGCGAATCCTGCCCTGTTTCGGGAGAGGAAGGGCTTCCGGGATCTGTACCGGCGGCCCGCACAGTTGCGCTTCCCACATACACGCCGCTGCAGGTAAAGGAAATCTCCGCTACGGCATCCTCATCCGTCAGACCGTCGTAGGAAAGGATGGATTGCGTATCCTCATAATCCGCCGTATTCGGAAGTACGATGGAGTCGGAAGGGTCAATGGAAAGGATGGGGGAGGAGCTTCCGAAGATATCCGCGTCGGATTCAAAAAAAAGCTGGTTTCCCACCGTATACCGGCTGTCGGAGTCCGCAACGTTTACCATATGGAAACTGCTGAAGCCATAATTAAACAGTTCCACCGTATCTGTGAACTGGGCGGGAGATTCCTCCTTCATGACCACGCAGAACAGCTTCATCCCGTCCCTCTGCGCGCAGGATACCAGGGTCTGGCGCGCTTCAGAGGTATAGCCGGTCTTGCTTCCCACCAGATCGGCATAAGCATAGGGCTTGCCGGGAAGGAGCTGGTTTTTGGAGGAGATAAAAAGCTCCCGGCTGACGGTGGAAGAACGGGGAATCGTGTAGGTTGCGGTCCCGGACATCTTGCAGAGCAGGTCATTGGAAAAAAAGGCCCTGGCTATCTGTGCCATATCATAGGCGGAGGTATAGTGATCCTCGTCGAAAATACCGTTGGCATTCACGAAATGGGAATCCACACAGCCCAGCTCCTTCGCCCGTGTGTTCATCAGCTTTGCGAAGGCATCCACACCTCCGCTGACGTGCTCCGCGAGGGCGGTCGCGACCTCATTGGCGGAGCCGACGAGAAGGCCGTAAAGAGACTGCTCTACCGTGATCTGTTCTCCGGCTTTGATGCCGATGTTGGAATCCGTCTGCCAGTCGATGCTGTTGACCGCTTCATTGGAATAGGTTACCGTTTCCTCCAGGGAACATTGCTCCATAACGATCAGCGCGGTCAGGATCTTGGTGATGCTGGCAGGGTAAAGCTTCTCGTGGATATTTTTTTCATACAGGACGGCCCCGGTTTCCGCTTCCATAAGAATGGCGGCTTCGGCGCCGATGGCGGGGCCTGCGGGCCAGTTTTCCCACTCATTGGAGGCGATCGGAAGTTCTTTGCGCGCTTCGGCCTGAGCGGCATAATCGCCTGCCGCGCCAGCGGACGGCGCGGCAAAAGCGCGGAAAGGGAGCGGGCAAAAAAGCAGGGCAGCGGCGCAGAGGGCGGAAAGAACAGAGCATGCAACAGAGCGTGTTTTTCCTGCCGTCCTCTGCTTCCGTTCCATGTTTCTCCCACTGAGATCAAAAAAGAACATTTTCAACGTTTCATTCCTTTTCAGATATCATTTGACAGTTCTTATTCTATCATACACTATCAGGACCGGGTTTTTAAGAGGATTCAGAAAATTTTCAGAAATTCTTTTCAGCCGGGAAGAAAGGCCGTCCCTATTTTCTTCTTCCCTTTTGCGGGGGAATCGGTTAAAATGATAGGAAAAACGCCTCGGCCAAAGATAGCCGGAGCGGCCAGGAAAGGATAAAGGGAATGAGACTGAAAAATGTACCGGGTTCCCGGGAGGCGATCGCGCAGAGCCGGTTTGTGATCCATGATCCGCAGGAGCATAAGGGAAAATGGGAGGAAGTATTCGGGCGGAGCGCGCCGCTGCACATTGAGATCGGCATGGGGAAGGGGCGGTTCCTTATGGAACTTGCGGCGCTTCATCCGGAGATCGACTATATCGGGATCGAGAAATATTCCAGCGTGCTGCTGCGCGCTATCCAGAAAATGGAAGAAAACGAGCTTCCCAATGTGCGTTTTATCCGTATGGACGCAGAGGAACTCACAGAGGTATTCGGAACGGGCGAGGCGGACCGGATTTATCTGAATTTTTCCGATCCATGGCCCAAAGACCGGCACGCGAAGAGACGGCTTCCCTCCAGGCAGTTCCTGGACCGGTATGCGCGGATCCTGAAGCCGGAAGGGACGATCGAGTTCAAGACGGACAACCGGGCGCTGTTTGATTTCGCCCTGGGAGAGCTGGAGCCTGCGGGCTGGCATGCGGAGGAAGTGACTTTTGACCTGCATGTGGATGAACGGCTGATGCAGGAAAACGTCATGACGGAATATGAGGAACGTTTTTCATCGGCAGGCAATCCCATCTGCAAATATATCATCAGAAGGATCGGGCCTGAAGCCTGAAAAGCGTAAATGGACAGGGAAGGAAAAGGGGCTGTATCAAGGACAGCGGCTCTGGAAAAGATATCCTCTTCATCGGGAGCGGACGCGCTGGGGGCCGCCCGCATCCCATTTACTTTACAGAATCCGGTTTACTTCCCATCCCGCTGGCCAAACCAGCACAGGGCGTATTCCTTCAGGCCGGGGATGAGCTTTTTGATCTCCACGCCCGTGGTATTGACGCACAGGTCGTAGCCTTCCCGGTCTCCCCACTTCCGGTCCGAGAGCAGTTTCTGGTGGCGTGCGCGCCCTGCGTCGATCTGGCGGATCTTTTTTTCAAATTCCCGGTCGGTCAGCCGTTCGGATTCCGAAGCGCGTTCCCGGCAGCGCTTTACCTTCCATTCCATGTCCGCATAGACAAACAGGCGGAGCGGGTTTTCCTTTTCCAGGATGACGCCGGAGCAGCGGCCCACCATGACACAGTCTCCGCGCTGCGCCAGTTCCCGGATGATCTGCTGCTGGGTATTCAGTACCTTCAGCTCATTTTCCGAGGCGGGATCGGAATAGAAATAGAAGGTGTGGCCGAAGGTGACAGGTACGTTGATGGTAAGCCCCTTTCGCAGGACATTCTCCACATAGCCCTCGTCCAGATCGCATTTTTCCGCAATGGAAGACACGATTTCCCTGTCATAATAAGCAAAACCAAGCGCGTCTGCCAGACGTTTCCCAAGTTCACGGCCTCCGCTGCCGAATTCGCGGCTGATTGTGATGATTCTCATAACGATCCCTCCTTTGCATATCGATTCTTTTCATCTTCAGCGTAGTCCCCTTTTCCGGATTTGTCAATCGGTTTTCCCGGCCTGCAAAGGAAGGCCTGAGGAGGGATGCTTCCCGGGAGAAGGCGGGATTTTTCGCTTGCAAAGCCCCGGACGGTGTATTATTCTTGAAATACGGGAAAAATAATGCCGTGACGGCGAAAGGAGTTTTTGTTATGGAATATAAATTTACATCCGCGAACTTTGAAGAAGAGGTCTTAAAGGCCGACAAACCTGTGCTGGTGGATTTTTATGCGGACTGGTGCGGCCCCTGCAAAATGATGGCCCCGGTGGTGGCCCAGCTGGCTGACGAACTGGAAGGAAGGGCGAAGGTAGGAAAGCTTAATATCGACGATTGTATGGACATTGCGGGAAAATACCGGGTGATGAACATTCCCACCTTTCTGGTGATAAAGGACGGGCAGGAAAAAGAAAGGATCGTGGGAGCTGTTTCCAAAAACGAACTGATGAAGAAGATCGAACAGGCAATGAACTGAGGAAAAAAACATGATACGTGCATTTGATACTCACAGGGTCAGAAAAACACAGGAGCTCTCCGGAAGCCTGTGGGATTTTGCTACCCTCCCCCGGGAGGGGGAATCGGTCCGCCTGAAAATGCCGGTGCCGGGCTGCTGGCAGAACGAGCCGGAGACACTGACCTGGCGGGGCAGGGCAAAATATGAAAAAAAGTTTGCCGCCTCCGGGAACGTGCGGCTGGAATTCAAGGGCGTCAGCCATACAGCCAGGGTCCTGGTGGACGGAGAAATGGTGAAGGAGCACTACAATGCCTATACGCCCTTTTCCGTGGTGCTGAAAAAGCTTCCTGCCGGAGAGCATATGCTGGAAGTGTTGGTTGACAATTCCTTCGGCCCGGATTCCGCCCTTCATGTGCCGAACGACTACCAGACCTACGGCGGAATTACCCGGCCAGTGGCGCTGGAGGAGCTGGCAGGGCAGTATGTGTCCTGCATGCATTTCACCCCGTCGCTTCAGGATGGGAAATGGTATGCCTCGGTGGAGGCTTCTGTGGAAAATCTGGAGGGGGTTCCCTTTGAAGGCAGGCTGGAGCTGCTTCTGGACGGCAGGGAATTTGCTTCTGTGCCGGTCCGGCTGGAGGCGGAAGAAAAGGCCGTGCTTACGGTGCCGCAGACGCCATGGCCGGACGCCGAAGCCTGGTGTCCGGAGAATCCCCGGCTCTATCTGCTTTCCGCGGTCCTGTATGGAGAAGGCGGCGAAGCAAAAGACGACCTTATTGACCGGGTGGGTTTCCGGGAGGTAAGAACACAGGGAAAGGACATCCTGCTGAACGGGCAAAAGCTGCAGATCAGAGGATTCTGCCGCCATGAGGACCATCCCCAGTTCGGCTGCAGCCTTCCCTGGGCCGCCATGTGCCGGGATCTGTCCCTGATGCGGGATCTGGGAGCCAATTCGGTGCGCACCTCCCATTATCCCAATGACGAGCTGTTCCTGGACCTGTGCGATGAGACGGGAATGCTGGTGTGGGAGGAAAACCATGCCAGAGGCCTTTCTGAGGAGGATATGCGCAATCCCAATTTTGAGCGCCAGTGTGAGGATTGCATCCGGGAAATGATCGGGGCGCACTACAATCATCCTTCCATTTACATCTGGGGGATCCTGAACGAATGCGCCAGCCATACGCAGTACGGAAGGGAGTGCTATCAGAAGCAGCTGGAACTGATCCGCAGCCTGGACCATACCCGTCCCCGTTCCTTTGCCAGCTGCCAGTTCAAGACGGATATCTGCTTCGATCTGGTGGATGTGGTATCCTATAACATCTATCCGCTGTGGTATCACGATACGCCGGTCGATGTATATCTGAAGGATCTTTACGGCTGGGTGCAGGAGGAGACCGGAGGCAGCGGAAAACCCTTCCTGATCACGGAGGTGGGAGCGGGAGCTATCTATGGTTACCGCACACCGGAGAAAGTGAAGTGGTCGGAGGAATATCAGGCGCAGGCTCTGGAGAAGCAGCTTTCCGCCATCCTTTCCCAGGAAGGATGCAGCGGCGTCTACATCTGGCAGTTCTGCGACTGCAGGGTATGCGACAGCTGGTTCCACATCCGGCCAAGGACCATGAACAATAAGGGAGTGGTGGATGAATACCGGAGGCCGAAGCTGGCATATGAGACAGTGAAAAAAATGTTTGGCGGCGTGGGAAAAGCAGAATCATAGAGGAAGAACCTGAGTACAGGGCCGGGAAATAAGCCCTGAAGCGCAAAAAAAGTCCCCTGAAAGGATTGATTTCAGGGGATTTTCTTAAAGTCGAAGCGACAGGATTTGAACCTGCGACCTCTGCGTCCCGAACGCAGCGCTCTACCAAACTGAGCCACGCTTCGTCATTCATTTATCAAGCTATTCAATAATACCGAAAAAAAGCGGAAATGTCAATGGGAAAATTTCCTTTTTCGCCATTTTTGTGTTACAGGAAGGGATGACTGGCCGGCCAGGAAACTGTTATAATATCCATGGCTGCTATTGGATTCATTCAGATCAGGGAAATGGAGGTTTTTATGGAAAGGGAAAAAGAGATCGGAGCGACTGTTTCTGACAGAGGATCTGCCGTCCGCGGCACAGCCGCCTTCGTCGCGCCGGACGCGGATCTTTACGGCGGTATTACGGCCGGGGAGGACACCAGCTTCTGGTTCCACGCTGTGGTGCGGGCGGACGACGCGCCTATTGTCATCGGGCGGGGAAGCAATATTCAGGACAATGCGGTGGTGCATGTGGACGAGGGCTTCCCGGTCCATATCGGAGAGGATGTGACCGTGGGACATGGAGCCATCGTGCATGGCTGCACCATCGGGGACCGGACGCTGATCGGCATGGGGGCCGTGATCTTAAACGGAGCGGTGATCGGGGCGGACTGCATCATCGGAGCAGGCGCTCTGGTCACGGGGAAGATGGTGATCCCGGACGGCTCCATGGTCATGGGAAGCCCGGCCGTTGTGCGCCGTCCGGTTACGGAGGAGGAAAAGGCGGCCAGCCTGAAAAACGCCCGGCATTATGTGGAGGAAGGAAAAAAGTATGCAGCGTTCTTCCGAAAAGGAAACTGAGATCAGGAAGCGGCTTCTGGCCCCTGCCGAGCCGGAATATCAGAAATTTTCCTCCTCCCTGCTTCCGGGTGTGGAAAACATCCTTTGGGTCAGCTTATAATAGAACATATACTGCTGCAGGATCCCCGCGTACCCCTCATACCGGGAAAAGGGAAAGCCCTCCGGATAGAAAGCGGTGAGGATCTGCTTCATATGGGTATCGACGGGAAAGGCGTCCACATGATGCAGGGAGAACAGACAGATGCAGTCCGCCACCTTTTTTCCGATACCGTATTCCTTCAGCAAAAGCGCCAGCGCGTCTTCATAGGAGCTTTTTCGAAGCAGGCCGAGCCATTCCCGGCCCTCCTGGCCCGCACAGCGCTGCGCCATGCGGAAGATATATTTATCCCGATAGCCAAGGCCCAGCCCTTCAAGCCCGTCTGGCCCGCCTTCCAGAATCGTTTCCGGAGAAGGGAAGGCGTGAACGGATCCATCCGTCAGAGAGGCCAACGGGCTGTCCGAAAAGGCATTTACGGGAATTTTTTCTCCGTACCGCGTACAGAGCGCCTCCAGGCTCCGGCGGATCCGGGTGATGTTATTGTTCTGGGAAACGAGGAAGCTGACGATGGTCTCCCACAGGTCCTGCCGCAGGATCCGGATGCCGCAGCCGCAGCGGACGGCGGCAGTGAGGAAGGAATCCTGCGGGTCTACCGACCGGCGGATCGCTCCATAGTCCCGGTCCAGATCAAAATAGCCGTTCCAGAAGTCTGAAAATTCTTCCTCCGTGCAGGAAAAAGCGACCCGCATCCGGCCGTCCGATGCCGGGTTCTGTCGGATGAGGATGGCATGTTTTCCCGCTGCGGCGAGGAAGGTTTCGGTTATGGCGGGGAAGGTTTCGGTTGCGGCAGGGAAGGTTTCGTCTGCGGCGGAA
>DWUW01000315.1 GCA_019120525.1 Candidatus Eisenbergiella stercorigallinarum
ATTCATTATCCAAAGGCACAAAAGAGATGATATGCTGATTATCGGGAATAAAAAGGAAAGAGGATTGAGGATTTTATTCATACTAAAAAATTCTGTTACTGAAAAAAATAAAAAAACAGTTGACATCTCCCCCCAAATTTTGTATACTAACATTCGTCAGCGATTTCAGTAAACATGATGCAAAGCCGCCAGGTTGTACAGGCGAAGGATCGCGGACGATAGAATAAGGAATATCGGGGTGTGGCTCAGGTGGTAGAGCGCTACTTTAGGGAAGTAGAGGCCGCAAGTTCAAGTCTTGTCACTCCGACTTGAAAAGCTCAGTGTTTACTGGGCTTTTTGTTTTATCATAAAAATTGATCTGATATTGCAGCGTCAGGATCCTCCGGAATGAGGGCCGGGAGCGTTCCGGAAATCCGCGCGCTGACGGAGGAGGAGTTACGCATGAGAATTTTGTTTATCGGAAACAGCCATACCTATTTTAACGATATGCCCGCGCTGGTTGCGAAGATGGCGCAGGAGGAAGGGGAGAAGTGTGAGGTGACCATGATCGCGCACGGCGGATGGTTCCTGGAGCAGCACGCGAAAGAGGAAGAGGTGCGGTTCAATATCCGGTATGGAAATTATGATTATGTGGTCCTGCAGGAACATGCCCATCCTTTTGGCCCGGAGGAGAAAATGTTCGCTGCGGCGGAAACGATCGGCAGATGGATCCGGGAGGCCGGAAGTACTCCGGTCGCCTATATGACCTGGACGGAGAAGGGGAAGGAAGGGGAACAGCCGCGCATGACGGCGGCTTATGAGGAAATGGCCCGCAGGCTTTCCGCGCTTCTGGCTCCTGTGGGAACAGAGTGGTGGAAATATCAGCATGCCCATCCGGAGGCGGAAATGTATGCGCCGGACGGAGCCCATGCTTCCCCTCTTGGTTCGCAGCTTGCCGCGGAGGTGATCTGGAAGACGATCCGGGCAAACAGCTGAGCGGAATGTCGGACCGGATTCCGGATAAAAACAAAAGCGCTTCCGGAAAAGAAAACTTCCGGAAGCGTTTCTTCCATTCGCCGATTGGTCCCAGAGCCTAAGACATCGTAAGATCAGCAATTAAAAAAAGCAGATAGCGGGAATCGAACCCGTCTCTCCAGCTTGGGAAGCTAGCGTTCTACCGATGAACTATATCTGCATGTCACGTAGTATATCATAAAACTTCTTTTTTGAAAAGAGCAAAAATAAAAAAATGATCAAAAATATTATAGCCTCCGGCAGAAAGAACCGCAACATTGCCGGAGGCTTCGCGCTGGCCGGTTCCCGCGCGTTCAGCGGATGGCGCGCAGAACCTGAAGTACGCCGTCATTTCGGTTGGTGTCGGCGACGAACCGGGTCAGGCTTTTGATCTCCTTTCGGGCGTTGCCGATGGCGTAGCTGAGGTCGGCGCGCAGCAGCATGCCGGCGTCGTTCATGTTATCGCCGAAGGCCATGGTTTCGGAAGGGAGGATGCCGTGGCTGTTCTGATAGGCGGAAAGGGCGATTCCCTTGTCGGCGTTCAGCGGGGTAAAATTCACCCATTGTTTTCCGGAGCACACCACCTGCAGCCGGCTGTGGCCATGCCACTTCTGCCAGAGGCCCTGGCTGGCGATCTCTTCCGCTGCGGTGGGATGATACATTTCCACACCAAGGATCCCGTCGTCCGCCGGGAGATCTTCGGGCATACGGGGAAGCTTTGTGATATCCAGCAGATATCCTTCCGTGAGCCAGCGGTACAGTCCGTCGGCGCCTTCCTTCACATAGCCGGTTTTCAGGGCGGATACATAGGTGGTACAGCCGGGAAGGGCTTCAATATCCCGGATGATCTCAAAGGCAAGCTCCCGCCCGATGGTCTGGCAGTCCAGAACCCTGCCGCGGTAGATGGTACGCGCGCCGTTGTCGCAGATAAAAAGAATATCGTTGACGACGGGGGCGAACAGTTTTTCCAGGCTGGAATAGGAGCGCCCTGACACAGCGGCAAACAGGATGCCCGCCTTCTTCAGGCGGCGGATCTGAGAGAAATATTCCGGGTTGAGTTCATGGCCTCCGTCCGGGACAAGCGTCCCGTCCACGTCGGAGCAGATCAGTTTCAGCATGGCAAAACCTCCTGGTCAATCGATGCAGAAGCATGTCTTTTCTGTCATGATGCGCTTTTTATTTTAGAAGGAAAAGAAAACCGCGTCAAGGATAGAATTTGCTTTTATTCCGGGCGGGTTCTGTGATATGATCATAGAAGTCTGAAAACGGGCGGAAGAAGGAGAGCGCGCTGTGGAAAAGAAGGTCTGTGTCAACCAGAAAAGATGCGGAAGCTGCCGGTATCTGTCCCTGGATTATGGGCAGCAGCTGAAGCAAAAGGAAGAATATGTGAGAAAATCCCTGGAGAAAGGGCTGGTAAAAAAGGTGATGCCTGCCATTGGTATGGAGGAGCCCTGGCATTACCGGAATAAGGTAACGGCGGTGTTTTCGCGGGACCGGAAGGGGAATCCGATTTCCGGGGTGTACGAGGGCGGTACACACCATGTGCTTCCCGTGGAGGAATGCCTGCTGGAAGATGTGCTGGCGGACAGGATCATCGGAACGATCCGGGGGATGCTGAAATCCTTTAAAATATGGGTTTATGACGAGGATACGCGCCGCGGGCTCCTGCGCTATGTGCTTGTGAGGAGAGGTTTTGCCACAGGACAGGTGATGGTGGTCCTGGTGATGGCTTCCCCTGTTTTCCCTTCCAGGAAAAACTTTATCCAGGCCCTCCTGCGGGCGCATCCGGAGATCACTACGGTGGTGCAGAATATCAATACCAGGACAGACAGCCTCATCCTTGGGGACAGGCAGCAGGTCCTGTATGGAAAAGGATATATCGAGGATGTGCTCTGCGGCTGTACCTTCCGGATCTCTCCCGCCTCCTTTTACCAGATCAATCCGGTCCAAACGCAGAAGCTGTATGAAAAGGCGATGGAGCTTGCCTGCCTGACGGGAAGGGAGCGTGTGCTCGACGCTTACTGCGGGATCGGTACCATTGGCCTGACTGCGGCCCTTCGTCCGGCGCCGCGCCGCGCGAAAGAGGTCCTCGGCGTGGAAGTGAATCCGGACGCGGTGAGGGACGCCATTGGGAACGCGAAGAGAAACGGCGCGTCAAACGTCCGCTTTTACCGCGCGGACGCGGGAGAATTTATGGCGAAGATGGCGGAGCGGGGAGAGCGGGCGGATGTCCTTTTCATGGATCCTCCCCGGGGCGGAAGCACGGAGCTGTTCCTGAAGAGCGCGGCGAGGCTGGCTCCCGGACGGATCGTTTATATTTCCTGCAATCCGCAGACCCTTGGCCGCGACCTGAAGGTCCTGCGCCGTCTGGGATATCAGGCGGGAGAGGTATGGCCTGTGGATATGTTCCCCTGGACAGAGAGCTGCGAGGCAGTCTGCTCCCTGACCCGCGGCGCTTCCCGGCCGGGACGGGCTTAGGGCCGCGTCATATTGACAAAGCATTCCGGCAGTGTTATTTTAGATAGTGCTCAGGGTAACACAGGAGGAAGACTAAAGTGATTCAGGCGCAGGGGCTATCCAGAAGGCCCGGCGGGATGATACCGCTTTTACTGATATTTTCCATACTATGTATGCTTGCAGGGGAACTGGCCTGCGGTACGGTCTGCCAGACGGTGCCGCGGAGGTTCCCTTGTGCTGTCTGCGGAGAGGAAGGGATCCGGCTTCTGACGGATAAACCGGAGGAGATCAGCCGTCCCGGGGATTTGGCCGCGGCTGTCGGCGTACAGAATGCCGTTTTCAATGACACGGCTTCCGCTTTTGGGAAAGGAACCTCTTTCCGCGCGTGCAGGACGGTCGTATTTCTTGCGGGATTTTTTTTCGTGGGAGGGTATTCTGGCCTTTTTACCCGGAAATGCCTTCTTGCCCGTCTTTATGAGGAGAAGCCGGAACGGGCCCGGTTTTTGCGCGAACTGTCCATCCAGAAAAAAAAGGATGGGAAAAAACGTGTTTTTCCTACGGCGGCGGAGGGATGGGCGAGAATCCCTTCGCGGCGTCTGGAAATGCGGGCGTGTGCCGGCAGGGCCTCCTGCCCGCGGGAATAAAGAGAAAAAGAGGAAAAGAAAAGCATGTTTTTCATAAATTTTCTGAAAAAGCAGCCGCCCGGACGGCTGATCGCAATGGGCTTTGCCGCCGTGATCCTGGTCGGCGCCCTGCTTCTGGTGCTTCCCGTTTCCGTCTGGCCGGATGCGCAGGTATCCTTTGTGGACGCCCTGTTTACATCGACCAGCGCTGTGTGCGTTACGGGACTGATCGCCATCGACGTGGCGGATCATTTTACTCCGTTTGGGCAGGCTGTGGTCGCGGTGCTGATCCAGATCGGCGGCCTTGGCGTGACCTCCGTCGGCGTGGGGCTGATCCTGGCGGCCGGCAAGCG
>DWUW01000316.1 GCA_019120525.1 Candidatus Eisenbergiella stercorigallinarum
ATATCCGTTTTCATCAGGTTCCAGAGCGAAATCGTAAAACTGCGGCAGAATCATTCTGATGTACCGGACAATGCGTTGATAGTAAGCATACTCTGCCTCATTTTTCTTCAGTCGATGCAAAAAGCCCGCCAGATTTCCTCCATCCGCCCTCAGATAACCGCCGTCCGCAGTATTTGTGCTGCTTCGGATACGGGAGCTGATAGAAGTATCGTTAAAATGAAATATCTTCAGCCTTTCCAGACATCCCCGAAGTGTTCTTACTGTCACATCGCCGGAATCCGCCGCCCCGGCTTCAAAATGTCCCACTCCAAAATCCTGAACATAGGGAGCGGAATATCTCTGGTCCTGATATTCCATTTTTTCCTCTGCGAAAAAAAGCTGATTGGCAGCGCTTAATTCCAATGCGAATGAATACCGATCCGTTTTTCCTCCCGGCTGATCCTCCAGCAAAAGCTCTCCACGAATCTGATCGGTGTTCTTTGGTCCAAAATACATGAGAGAATTCCCGCCGCCCTGTCTGGACACATAACTGCGCAGTCCGCGTGTCATCATGTAGGAAATCATTTCAAAAAAAGAAACCAGATTACTCTTTCCCGCGCCGTTCGCTCCAATGATGATATTCAGTTTTTGAAAATCTATCGTATTTTTCTCGAAATCATTATCATAAGAACGATAGCCTGCCAATGACAGACGTTTCAGGTATGTTCCCATAATTTCCTCTCATTTTACAATACAAACATTTAAACTTTAGACAACTATATATCCTTTGGCATATATAGTCTACGACATATATTCTTCCGTCAGTATACTCTAATCTACCCTCTTTATCAACCTTGGCGCAGAAAAAGAAGACATAGAAAAAGACCTTTCGGAAAACCGTTTTTTCTCATCCCCGTTTTCCGAAAGGCCCCGTTCTCACACCCGCTTTCTTCTCATGGCACAGATATCTACTGTCTTTTCATATATTCCATAAAATATCCCCAGTCCTGCCTGCTCAGATAATGCGTTCCGGCTCTCAGATGATACCCGATCGAGCCCTGCGCGAAGCAGTCGCCGGGAACCGGGTCTCTGTCCGGATGGAGAAAGCCCGGCTGTCCTGCCGTCCGGTGGTATCCGTCCGCGGCGATGCAGGACAGATACTCGCTCTGAGGATCCGCCCAGATATCCTCCGAAGCGCCCGCCGCATACACCCGGCGCGGCGCGATGGCCGCCAGCAGGAAATGCTGGTCAAAGGGCATGGCCTCCTCCTTTTCCGCCCAGGCTCCATAGTTTTCGCAGAACCAAAAAGGGAATTTTCCGTAGATCTCCCCCACCGTCTCGCCCTTCGTCCCTCTGGCCAGCGCTGCGCCGCTGCAGCCGGAATCGTTGGCGAAGGTGCAGAAAATCCGCTCGTCCAGCGCTCCCGCAAGAAGCGCCGTCTTTCCCAGCCGGGAATGTCCCACTATGCCGACGCGCTCATGGTCGATCTGAGGAAGCGTCACGGCATAATCCATCACCCGGCTGGCCGCCCAGGCCCACAGGCCGATTTTTCCACACTGCGTTTTCTCTCTTTTTCCATCAGGATAGATCACGCCCGCCAGTCCGTTGGCAAAATCCCCGTCGTCGGAGGTCACGTCCTGATAGCAGAAATGAAGGACCGCAAAGCCGTTGTCCAGGATCTCCTCCGCCGGGAACGACAGATCCGGAATCCGCTCGGTAAAGCTGATGTAGATAAAGCAGGGAACCGGCTTTCCTTCTTTCTCTCCCGCTTCCGCTTTTCCCGGCTGTCCTGCCCAAACCGGATACATCAGAGTCACCGGAAACGAAAAGGTCCCGTTTCCGGTATCGCAGTTCAGTCTCAGCTTTTTCAGAACCGCTTTTCCCGCGCAGAAGGCCAAGTCCTCCTCTTCCTCCCCGGCGGACACGGAAACCGGCGCGGGAGGAAGGAAGCCGTATTCCTCTGACAGAAGAAGGTTCAGAAGCCGCGTCCGGTCAAGGCCGTCCGGTTTGGGAAGCTTTTGCAATAATTCAGTATTCATAATCCCCTCCTGAATAGATGAACCGTCATCGTTTATGTTCAGTATACTGCCGGGGACCGTTTTTTTTCAATCCTTCATCCTCCGCCTCCCGCATACCTTCTGATTCCCGCCTCCACCGACCGCTTCGCTCCGTACAGAAACAGCGCGCAGACAGCCATCTGCAGCAGCACTCCCCCGGGGCCTGTCCGGCCCAGCATCACACGGACCGGAATATTCGCGATGGGAATCGCCGGAATGGCGAACAGAAAGCATCCCAGGAAAAGCCGCCGGGAAAACAGCTCCTGCGGTTTCTCTGAAATGTTCATCAGGATATAATAGATATTGTTCAGTCCGCTCACCCGGACAAAGCGAAAAGCCAGAGAATACAGGCACACCATGAAAGCTGAAAGAATGGCAAGCCCCATAAGACAGAGAAGCAGATACAGAAGGAAGCGCCATAAGGAGACGGACCTGCCCAGCCGTTCCAGATTTACCGCCAGGATCACGGCAGGACAGAACGCGCTCAGAAGGGTGGAAAAATCCACCTTCCCCGTATTGATCTGATACAGAATCCCAACAGGCCGCAGGAGCATGTGGTCAAAGCTTCCATTCGCAATTCCTTCCACAAACCGCAGCTGATTCCCATTGACAAACGCCCGGAAAAGCTGGTTTACGACCATGGAGGTGCCAATCAGCACCAGCATCTCCTCCCGGCTCCATCCGCCTATTTCTTCCACGCTCCCGTAAATAAAATTCATACACGCGACATGCAGCAGCGTGTTAATGATGCTCTGAATCAGCATCAGGATAAAATTGGCCCGAAAAATCGATGCCGCCATCAGCGACAGCTTCGCCTGCATGAAAAAAATCCGGATTTCCCTCATATCTGCGTTTTCTCCTCTCCCTGTAAGCTTCCTTTATCGCTGTAAGCTTCCTTCCTATGGCCCTCCTGCAGTGCAGCCTGATACGATACGTCCCCATCAGACGGATTCCCGTCAGGCTCCCACGGAAGAATACCGCTTCAGTCCCGCTCTCCACACCGTTTCCTTCAGGATTTCCAGAATCACGCACCAGACCGCATGGATCAGAAGAAGGTTCCACTGCGCAGAAGCAGAGTACTGCCCCAGAAGAATTTTGGTCGGAAGATATCCCCAGGAGGCTGTGGGCAGAATTTCCAGCACGGAAAGCCAGCCCTCCGGGAAAAAATCCAGGGGAAGAAACATTCCGGAAAGGAAGTTAAAGATCACCATGAAAGACCATATCACCGCGCTTCCTTCTTCCGTCCAGAAGGAAAGGAAGCCGAGAAGCGACCATACCAGATGACTGCTTACGCTGGAAAGAAGCAGCATCGCGATAACGCCGGGGATCCGTTCCGGCCCGAAATTCCAAGATGCCTGCATGGAAAATATCGTTCCCGCCGCCAGGATAAACAGCGCGGCCGGCAGCATTCCCGTCACCGCCAGCGCCAGATTTCTCACATAGATCATTCCGCCGATCCGGCAGGGCTTCAACAGCTTCGCGGCCAGCGTTCCGTTTTTGATGGAGGACACATATTCCCAGCTGCTTCCCGTGAGATTAAACTGCCGCAGTACGCTGTTTGCCAGATAATAGATCACCATATCCGCAGCAGTGTAGTTCTGCAGTCTGTCCGTTCCGGCGCTTTTATAGATCAGCATCCAGAACAGCACCGTGATCAGCAGATCCGCATTGGAAAACAAAAGCTCCACAACCGTATTAAACCGATAATGAAACAACATTTTCAGAAGAAGGATGAGCTGATAAAAATATTTTTTCATTGGCCCTCTCCCTCCAGCAGTTCTTTCATGATTTCCCGGAAGGAACCGCTCTTTTTCTTCAGTTCCTCCACATTCCGTTCATGAGCCAGCCTCCCCTTTTTCAGGATCAGAACCCGATCGCAGGTATTCTCTATATCGGCCATATCGTGACTGGTCAGCAGAATGGAGGCTCCATTTTCCCTCCGGTACTCCCGAATGAAATCCCGAATCGCGTCCTGACTTCCGATGTCCAGTCCGATCGTCGGTTCATCCAGAAAGATGAGCCGTGGGCTGTACAGAAAACTGTTCACCAGCTCCACCTTCATCCGTTCCCCAAGAGAAAGTCTCCGTACCTGCGTATTCAGAAGGGAAGCGTTCAGTCTCAGCATCTCTGTCAGCCGTTTCAGGTTTCCCCTGTACTCCCGCTCCGGAATGCCGTATAACAGCTTCTGGTAAGCGAAGGTATCCGCCGCCGGCAGATCCCAGTTCATATCGCTTTTGTTTCCCATCACAAACGCGATCTTTTTCAGAAACTCCCTCTTCCGTTTCCATGGTTCCTCTCCCATCACAGACAGGCTTCCGCCGGATGGATACAGAATACCGCTCAGCATTTTCAGCGTGGTGGTCTTGCCCGCTCCGTTCTCTCCCAGCAGACCGACCGCTTCCCCTTCTCTTATGGAAAAGCTGAGGCCGGATACCGCTTCTTTCTCTGCATACTTTCTGTGAAAAAAATCTGCGATGCTGTTTCTGAAGCCCTCCGGCTTTTCATGCGTCCGATAAATTTTCGACAGGTTTACCGCCCGGATCACTTCCATCATATCAATCTCCATTCCCTTTTTTAAGTCAGTATCAGCTGCTCCCTCCTGTGGATCAGCTCCCGCAAAATAGATGCGTTGATCTCCGCAAGGCGCGCATATTTTTCCCTTTCTGAAAAATATGCTGTACAGATCAGCTGAATGGAAAGGACCACCCAGGGAGCCGCCTTCCTCTCCTCTGCGGTCAGGTGTGCTTCCCTGTCATATCCCCTTAAAATATCATGATACAGCAGGATCCCTTTTTCTGCCGTCAGTCCCTTTCCCGGATTTTCCGTCAGAATCCCCGTCGCCGCATAGCAGGGGTCAAAAAGGCGGAGATTGATCTGGGACAGTTCAAAATCCGTAAATCCTGCCATTTCCCCTCCCCGGCAGATCACATGACAGGGATTCATATCCCGGTGAATGAGCTGCCTGGGAAGCTTCCGATACAGGCTGCCAAAGCCCCCGATATACTCGGCCGCAAAGTTCTCCGGCAAAGATATCTCTTTTTTCTCTTGAACAGCCGGGAGCGCCCAGGACAAGACTTCGTCATACAGATTACTTTCCTCACAAAAGGAGCAGTCCAGCCGCGCCAGAATCTCGTGCAGCCGCCCGATCAATCCTCCAAAAGCGCAGGCTCCGTGATTCTCCGTCTCTTTTCCCGACTGCTCCAGGAGCATCTTTCCGTCCATCCGTTCTCCCTGAATCCGTTTGCACAGAATCCCAAACAGCGCCCCTTCCTGTGCCAGATATTCCTGCTCATCCCCTGTTACAGGCATCGGTACGGCGGCCGCCATTCCTTCCCCATCCAGCGCCATGGACAGCTCCGCGTGCCGGCTCAGCCGCCCGGGAGAAGGGGACAGTTTCAATACCCATTCTTCCCCCACCTGAAAATCATGCTCGCTGACCTGTCCGCTTCCTTCATAATAAATATCCCGAATCTCACATTTGTCCATTCCCCAGGCAGCCAGCATTTTCCGCGCGTTCCTTATGGAAAACAGAAGCTTTCCTTCCTGATCCAGCCTGATACGATACGGCTCTGCCGGACGATGCCTTTTCAGATATGCCGTAGGAGAACAGCCGTACTCCCGGTAAAAGGCCCGGTAGAAACCGGCATGTGTCTCGTAGCCGTATTCCAAAGCAGCGTCCAGAACGCTCTTTCCCTTTCCGATTTCATAGATGGCCCGGCAAAGTCTGCGGCTGTTCACGTACTGCCCCGGCGCCATCCCCACCGTTTTGGTAAACAGATGGGAGTAATGGCAGGGAGAAAATCCCGCAAGAGCGCTCAGCTCCTGCGGACTGATCTCTGTTTTCAGATTATCCTCGATATAATCCAGCGTCTGCTGTATGCGGGCAAGCGTTTCTTTCATCGCGGGAATCCCTTCTTTTCGTATGAGGTTCTGCAGCTTTTTATAATATATCATATCGCAGTCCTCAAAACCTTTCCGGAATTGCGCTTTTCGTAATCTTTTCTTATATCATTTAAAATACGGTTGATTCATTTTTGATAATATGGCCGAACAAAAGTCAAAAATGTGTGTGATTGAAAATATAAAATTTATATGGTTGAAAATATAAAATTTGTATGATTGAAAATGCGAAATTTGATGGATTGGAATTGTAAAATCCATCTGATCAGTATATAATGTTATCAAAAGAAAGGCTGAGGTGATGCAGTTTATGAAAAAAGAGCAGTATATTCCCCGTATCATTGACCCCAGGATAGAAGAATATCTGAGCGCTTTCGGAGCTGTCTGCATCGAAGGCCCCAAATGGTGCGGTAAAACCTGGACTTCTTCTTATCACAGCAAAAGCGAGATTTATATTGGTGATTCGGCCGGTAATTTTCAGAACCGCCAGCTGGCAGAGCTGTCTCCTGCGCTTGTTTTGGAAGGGGAATCTCCCCGCCTGATCGATGAGTGGCAGGAGGTTCCTTCCCTGTGGGATGCTGTCCGGTATCAGGTAGACCGGAATCCGCAAAAAGGGCTGTTTCTTCTCACCGGTTCCGCCACTCCCAATCATAAGGGAATCCTTCACAGCGGCGCCGGAAGAATCGCCCGGCTCCGTATGCGTCCCATGTCCCTCTATGAATCCGGAGTCTCAAGCGGCAGAATTTCTCTGCAAAAACTCTGCTGTGGCGAGCTGACGCCCTGCATGACCGGAGAAATTGACCTGAAAAATCTGATCGAATGGATCATCCGCGGCGGATGGCCGGGGAGTATGTCTCTTTCCTTTGAACAGGCATCTCTGCTGCCGGGCGAATACCTGAATGCCGTTATCGAGGATGATGTATATCGTATCGACGGGATAAAACGGGATACCCGGAAAATGCGGCTGCTGCTTCGTTCTCTGGCACGCAGCGAAAGCACCACTGCCTCAAATAAAACACTGATGAGGGATATCAGGGCAATGGACGAAGAGGAGCTTGATTCCGCCACTGTATCCTCTTATCTGGATATTTTTAAACGGCTGTTTCTCACGGACAATCAGCCTCCTTTTTCCACCGGGATCCGATCCTCCGTGCGGATCAGGCAGGCTGAAAAGCGGCATTTTTCAGATCCTTCTCTGGCCTGTGCCCTGCTGAAAGCGACTCCAGCCGGACTTCTCGGGGACCTGGAAACACTCGGTTTTCTCTTTGAGGCATTGTGTGAACGGGATCTGCGTATTTATGCCGAATCCTTTGGAGCCGGTCTGTATCATTACCAGGACTATAAAAACCGTGAGATTGATGCCGTTATTGAACTTCCTGATGGGCAATGGTGCGCTTTTGAAATCAAGCTTGGCGCGAATCAGATCGATTCTGCCGCCGATAACCTGCTGAAAATCAAAAAGCAGATGGAAGCTGAGGAAGGAAATCCTCCCGCTGTGCTCTGCGTTCTCTGCGGGCTTTCCAATGCAGCATACCAGCGGGCCGATGGAGTTCTTGTTGTTCCGATCACAGCTCTTGGGCCGTAAAGATCCTGGATCACCCAGGCTGGCCTGCATGCAGAATTTGTCCGGTACGAACTTCCTGAATACCAAAAAGCGTGCCGCACAGGGAATGAAACCAACCCGCGTGCCGCACGCCTTTTTTGCTTTTCCAGCCTTATTTTGTCTTCTTATTTATCCCAGCGCCGCAATAAACCGGTCAAACGCCGCCTGGCCTTCTTCAGTCCTCTTGTATACGCCGGCATCCTCCAGGACCTCCATGAATACCTGGCCAATCTCCTTTTGGATGATCTCATGGATGTTGTTCGCGTTCACGTTTTCATAGTTGGGAAGGAACTCCTCCACCCAGTCCGCATGCTTGGAAAGCACCTCGTCGCTGCGGATATCCGCGCCGGAGAGGATGGCTTTTTCCAGAGCGGCCATCTCGCCGTCCAGGCGGGAAGGAAGCACCGCAAGGCCCATGACCTCGATCAGGCCGATGTTCTCCTTCTTGATGTGGTGCAGCTTCGCATGGGGATGATATACACCGAGCGGATGCTCCTCGGTGGTGATGTTGTTGCGGAGCACCAGATCCAGCTCGTAATTATCGCCGCGCTTTCTGGCGATGGGGGTGATGGTGTTGTGAGGCTCGCCGTCCGTCTCCGCATAGATGAAGGCCGCCTCATCCGTGTAGCCGCGCCATTTTTCCAGGATCACATCTGCCAGAGCGATGATCCGGTCGCTGTCAGGGCCGTTTAAGCGGATGACAGACATGGGCCAGTTCACCACGCCCGCCTTCACATCCTCAAAGCCCTTCACCGTAAATTCTCTGTCCACACCGGCCTTTGCCATGGGGAACTCATAATGTCCGCCCTGGAAATGGTCGTGGCTTAAGATAGAGCCGCCCACAATGGGAAGATCCGCGTTGGAGCCCAGCATGTAGTGGGGGAAGAGCTTCACGAAATCGAACAGCTTCACGAAGGTATCGTGCTCGATCTTCATGGGGATATGCTTCGAATTGAACACGATGCAGTGCTCATTGTAATACACATAAGGAGAATACTGGAAGCCCCACGCGCTGTTGTTGATGGTGATGGGGATGATGCGGTGGTTCTGTCTGGCGGGATGGTTTACCCGGCCCGCATAGCCCTCGTTCTCCATGCACAGCTGACACTTGGGATACGCGCTCTGCTTCGCGTTTCTTGCCGCCGCGATGGCCTTGGGATCCTTCTCCGGCTTAGACAGGTTGATGGTGATGTCCAGATCGCCGTATTTGGTATGCGCCACCCATTTCTGGTCGCGGCAGACGCGGTAACGGCGGATGTAGTCCGTGTCCTGGCTGAATTTATAAAAGTAATCGGTGGCCTCCTGCGGAGAGTTGGCATAATGCGTGCGGAAGGTGCGGATGATCTCGCTGGGACGGGTAACCAGCGTGCTCATGATCTTCGTATCGAAAAGATCCCGGTATACCACGCTGTTATTCTCCAGAAGCCCGTTGTCCGCCGCGTAGTCCAGCATATCCTTCAGGATGCTCTCCAGCTTCGCGACCAGCTCCGGCTCCTCGCTTTTATCCGCCGTGATGGGCGTGTCCGCGTCCTCCAGCTCGTCCAGGCCAAACAGCTCCAGCAGGCGGTTCGTCGTATAAATCGTATCCTCCGGCTCGATCAGGCCGGTGGCAAGTCCATATCTCACTAACTCTCTGATACTGCTCTGAATCATCTTTTCATCCCTTTCCGCCCGGGCTTCTCCCGGCTTTAACCTGTCCGGCCGGAAGCGCGTCCGCTGCCGTTTACCGGGTCTTCCCGGACGGCAGCCTCCTCGCTTCCGGCCTCCATTACAGTCTCGTTTTCACAGTTTCCTGTTCCGGTCAGATCACACTCGGGCCGTCGCCGATCTCCACCACATAGAAGTCCGCGGCATAGCCGATCTTCTTCAGATACTCAGCGCCCACCTTCTCGATAAAGCCGTCAATGGCGTCTGTCTTCACGATGCTCACAGTGCAGCCGCCAAAGCCCGCTCCGGTCATACGGGAGCCGATCACGCCGTCCACCTTCCAGGCTTCCTCCACCAGGGTATCCAGCTCGATGCCGGTCACCTCGTAGTCGTCGCGCAGGGATACATGGGAAGCGTTCATCAGCTGACCGAACTGGGCGATATCGTTGGCCTTCAGGGCAGCTACAGCCTTGACGGTACGCTGATTTTCATATACCGCGTGTTTCGCGCGTTTTCTGCGTACCTCATCCTGGATCGCATCCTTATACTGCTCAAACTGCTCCTCGTTCAGGTCCCCCAGAGACTTGATGTCCACTACCTTCTGCAGCTCGGCAAGGGCGGTCTCACACTCGCTTCTTCTCTCATTGTATTTGGAATCGCCCAGGCCGCGCTTCTTGTTGCTGCAGGCGATGACGATCTTCGCGCCTTCCAGATGGATGGGCGCGTACTCATAGCTCAGGTCCGCGGTATCCAGGAAGATGGCGTGATCCTTCTTTCCCATGGCGATGGCGAACTGATCCATGATGCCGCAGTTAACGCCGTTGAAATTATTCTCGGAATACTGGCCGATCAGCGCCAGATCCTGATTGGTCACGTCAAAGCCGAACATATCGCGCAGGATGAAGCCGGTCAGCACCTCCAGGGAGGCGGAGGAGGAAAGGCCGGATCCGTTGGGAATGTTTCCGCACAGCACCAGGTCCATGCCATAAGGGATCTTCATGTCCCTCTTTTCAAAGGCCCACATCACTCCCTTGGGATAGTTCGTCCAGTCCGCCTTCTTTTCCGGCGTCAGGTTGTCCAGGCTGCTCTCGATCACGCCAAGATGCTCAAAATTCATGGAGAAGAAGCGCAGCTTTCTGTCCTCTCTCTTTCTCGCGGCGCCGTAGGTTCCGATGGTCAGCGCGCAGGGGAATACATGTCCGCCATTATAATCCGTATGTTCTCCGATCAGGTTCACGCGTCCGGGGGCAAAATAAGACTTCACCCCTTCGGTATCTCCGAATACTTCCGCGAATTTTTTCAGGACTTTTTCTTTCATTTCCATAATGATCCCTTCTCCTTTTCTTTATCGTTTCCGGCTTTGAGCCAAAACAGGGCTGCAGGCTGACGCCTGCAGCCCCTTTCAACTACATTCATCATATAACAAAATAACGATGACGGCAAGCAGATATTTCCTGTCGGGCCCGCCCTGCTTTACTGGAAGATCTTATCGTCCAGCTCCTGCTGCACGCGCGCGAGATCCGCGCGGATAGAAATCTTCTGCGGGCAGAGAGTCTCGCATCTGCCGCATTTGATGCAGTTCTTCGCCTTCTCTTCGTCCTTCAGATCCACTTCCCATTCTCTCTTCACATGGCCGTAGGTACGATACATATGGTAGTTGTTCCATACCTTGAAGTTGCCGGGGATATTGACGCCGGCAGGGCAGGGCATACAGTAGCGGCAGCCCGTGCAGCCGTTCTGCACGCGGGAACGAAGCTCCTTTACGATCTCGTCGATCTCTTTGCTCTCCGCCTCGCTCAGGGGCTTAAAGTCCGCGAAGGTCTTCAGATTATCTTCCACCTGCTGCATGGTGGTCATTCCGCTTAAGATCACCTTCACATTAGGATGGCTTCCCACCCAACGCAGGGCAAAGGACGCCACGCTGGCCTCCGGATCCATTTGATGGAAACGTTCGTTGATGTCATCGGAAAAGCCGGCCAGATTTCCGCCCTTCACAGGCTCCATGATCACCAGCGGCACGCCCAGGCTTTCCGCCAGCGCATAGCCCCTGTCGCCCGCCTGCTCGTATCTGTCCAGATAATTATACTGGATCTGGCAGAAATCCCAGGGACGGTAATTCAGGATCTCCTCAAACACCTCGTAATCATCATGGAAGGAAAAGCCATAATACCGGATCTTTCCTTCTTCCTTCAGCTTCGCGCAGTAATCCACCACGCCAAGTCCCTTCATCTGATCCCATTTTTCCTTATTCAGGGCATGCAGAAGATAAAAATCCACATGATCCGTCTGCAGGCGCTCCAGCTGCTCGTTGAAGATCCGTTCCGCATCCTCCACGCTGTTCACCGCCCACAGGGGAAGCTTGGTCGCCAGATAGAAGGAGTCCCTGTCGTATTTCTTCAGG
>DWUW01000317.1 GCA_019120525.1 Candidatus Eisenbergiella stercorigallinarum
ACGACATTTAACTACAATAAATTTCAAGAATTAGTTGAAATTTTTCAGAAAAAAGGTTATGATATTAGTGTTGTGAATACTATCTGTAACGCAACTGAGGAGAGACAAACTGAGGCAAAGGATATTGCAGCGAAGGTCGATGCCATGATTGTGATCGGTGGAAAGCACAGTTCCAACACGAGGAAGCTGTATGAGATCTGCTCCCGGGAATGTGCCCGCACCTGTTTGATACAGACACTGGATGACTTGCATTTAGAACTGCCGGAAGCTGTCCGCCTGGTAGGTATTACAGCCGGAGCGTCTACCCCGAATAAATTAATCGAGGAGGTTCAAAATTATGTCCGAATTAACTTTTGAACAAATGTTGGAGGAATCATTCAAAACAATTCATGCAGGGGAGGTCGTTGAAGGCACGGTTATCGATGTGAAGCCGGAAGAAGTGATCCTGAACATCGGCTACAAGTCCGACGGTGTTCTTACCAGAAGCGAGTATACCAACGACTCCAGCGTCGACATGACGGCGGTGGTGAAGCCCGGCGATAAGATGGAGGTTAAGGTCCTGAAGGTAAACGACGGGGACGGACAGGTGATCCTTTCCTATAAGCGCCTTGCTGCCGACAGAGGAAACAAGAGGATCGAAGAGGCCTATAACAGCCATGAAGTGCTGAAGGCGAAGGTTACCCAGGTGCTGGAAGGTGGCCTGAGCGTGATCGTTGACGAGGTAAGGATCTTCATCCCTGCGAGCCTGGTTTCCGATACCTATGAAAAGGATCTTGGCAAGTATGCCGGACAGGAGATCGAGTTTGTCATCAGCGAATACAATCCTAAGAGAAGAAGATATATCGGCGACCGTAAGCAGCTGATCCTGGCGAGAAAGGCCGAGATGCAGAAGGAGCTCCTGGAGAGGATCCATGTGGGCGATATGGTGGAAGGCGTTGTCAAGAACGTTACCGATTTCGGCGCTTTCATCGACCTGGGCGGGGCTGACGGCCTGCTTCATATTTCCGAGATGTCCTGGGGCAGGATCGAGCATCCCAGGAAGGTCTTCAAGGTTGGCGATAAGGTGAAGGTCCAGATCAAGGATATCAACGGCACCAAGATCGCGCTTACCATGAAGTTTGAGGACGCGAATCCCTGGAAGAACGCGGCTGAGAAGTACGCGGTAGGGAACGTTGTGACCGGAAAGGTTGCCAGAATGACTGATTTTGGCGCGTTCGTTGAACTGGAGCCCGGTGTGGATGCCCTGCTCCATGTTTCCCAGATCGCGAAGGAGCATGTGGACAAGCCGTCTGATGTTCTCAAGACCGGCCAGGAGATCACGGCGAAGGTGGTTGATTTCAATGAGGCTGACAGAAAGATCAGCCTGAGCATGAAGGCTCTGCTGGCACAGGAAGCGAAAGAAGCAAAGGAAGAGGCCCAGGCGAAGGAATCCGACGCTGATGTGGTTTCCGTTGATATCGATGCGGTGATCGCGGGCCAGGAGGAAGAGAACAGCGCTGAATAAGCGGATCGGTTCTGATAAGAATGAGAATAAAAAAGATACGGTTTTTCAACCGTATCTTTTTTTCGGATCTTGCCCGTCAGGCTGCCGATAGGTTTACAGGAACGGCTGCTTGACGGGCAAATACATGCCATGGCCGGGACGCTTAATTCCGGAGCAGATGCGTGAGCAGATGCGCCGCGTAGGCGGACAGAAGAGAACCGTTTTTCAGGAAAGCGCCGTCCGCTTCAAAATATCCCTCCCGGAAAGCTTCCGTTTTCCTGCTGCCGTTTTTCCCGGAAGCTTTCCCGTGCCGTTCTTTAGCCTGGCGGAAGAAGAGCGGGGAGAAAAGCGCTTCCTCCGGGACATCCCCTTTCCCGCCGGCGGGAAGGAAGAGGGGGAGAAATTCTCCCGATCTGCGTGTATAGCAGGTTTCCGGCGTGGCCGGGACGCGGTGGGCCTTATCTACATAGATAGCCACGGATCTGTGAATGGCGCAGTCCTCTTCAGGCAGGTAGGAATAATTCTTATAATCCGGGTAGAAATGCTTCAGTTCCCCGCAGAAAACGGGCGCTTTCAGAAGCCCGGAGCATCCGTTCCCGGAAAAGAAGACGCCGTCCGCATGCAGGGCGAGAGGACGGGGGAGCGGAAGCGTAAGGCGGACAGGGAGCAGGAGTTCTTTTCCCGCGTTTCCCGCATAGTCTGTACAGGAGGCAAGCTCCGTCCTGTCCGGCTCCGCCTCCGCCCCGGCAAGCGCCGGGTAGGCCAGCATGGACAGCACGGAAAGCATGCCGCGGATATCGTCGGCGTTGTGCAGGAGCATGGCGGCGAGGAGCCGTTCGTCCCGGCTGCCTCGATATTCCTGATACAGCGCGATCAGCTGGCCGCCGGTAAAGGGATCCGCCCGGTGACTGCCCAGAAATTCCTCCAGAGCCTTCAGCCTGCAGCTGGGAAGCTTCAGCGCGTTTTTGAAGGGGCTGATCTGCCGGTAAAGGTCGGTCTGCTCCATTTCCGCCAGGGCGCAGGGCAGGCCGTATTTCCGGCATCTTGCCTGAAAAAAGGGCACGTCGAAGGTGGTCCCGTTGAAGTGGAACAGCCGTTTTTTCCCGGAAATGCGTTCGGAAAAGGCGGAAAGGAGCGCCTCCTCCTCGGACAGGTCCTCTGCGAGGTACTGGCAGAGCACGAAGCGGCCCTCTTCTTCAAACGCCGCGCCGATCAGATACAGGACGGCGGATTTCGGAGAGAGGCCCGTGGTTTCGATATCAAAAAAAACAGCGTCCGAAAGCCCGTCCGCGCAGGCTTTGGCCAGAGCTGTGAGGGATTGTGAAATAGGTTCTGTTCGTGTTTTCATGGCCGCATTATACCATAATTTTTGCGTTTCCTGTAGTATTTTGGAAAAAATTAAGGTATCATAGATGATAATCTGTATCGCTTTGGATACGGTAAAAGAGAAAGGAAAAGAGGCTATGGCGAAGTTGACATTCATGGGCGGTATCCATCCGTACGACGGGAAAGCCATATCTAAGGACAAGCCCATCAAAACGGTGCTCCCCAAAGGGGATCTGGTGTATCCCCTGTCGCAGCACATCGGAGCTCCGGCGAAGCCTGTGGTGCAAAAGGGAGACCGGGTGCTTACAGGGCAGAAGATCGCGGAAGCGGACGGATATCTGTCTGTTCCCATTTTCAGCAGTGTGTCCGGGACAGTGAAGGCCATCGAACCCCGGCGGGTGGTCACGGGCGACAATGTGATGAGCATCGTGGTGGAAAACGACGGGCAGTATGAGGAAATCATGTATCCGGCGGCGCGGCCCCTGGAAGAGCTTACACGGGAAGAGATCCTTACGTTTGTGAAGGAGGGCGGCGTGGCCGGAATGGGCGGGGCGGGCTTTCCCACCCATGTGAAGCTGGCTCCGAAGGAACCGGGAAAGATCGAATATGTGATCGCGAACTGCGCGGAATGCGAACCTTATCTGACTTCAGACTACCGGCGTATGGTCGAGGAACCGGACAGCCTGATCGACGGGATGAAGGTGATTCTGTCCCTGTTCCCCAATGCCAGGGGCGTCCTGGCGGTGGAGGACAACAAGCCGGAGGCCATCCGCCTTCTGAAGGAAAGGGCGGCGGGGGAGACGCGCATTTCGGTGGCGAAGCTTCCGACAAAATATCCCCAGGGCTCCGAGCGTCAGCTGATCTACGCGGTGACGGGGCGCGCCATTAACTCTTCCCAGCTTCCCGCGGACGCGGGCTGCATCGTGGACAACGTGGATACCATTGTGGCCGTGAACCGGGCGGTGCGGGAGAGAAAGCCGCTGATCACCCGGATCGTGACGGTGACGGGGGACGCGGTGGCGGAGCCGCAGAATTTTCGGGTGCGGATCGGTACCAATTATCACGAGCTGATCGAGGAAGCGGGAGGCTTTGCGGCGGAGCCCGCGAGGATCGTATCCGGAGGCCCGATGATGGGCTTCGGTATCTTCGACCTGGACGTGCCCACCACCCGGACGGCTTCGGCGCTTCTGTGCCTGTCAAAGGATGAGGTGGGGACGCCCTCCGCCTGCATCAACTGCGGGCGATGCGTGGAGGCCTGCCCTTCCCGGCTGGTGCCCACGCTGCTGGAGCGGTACGCCGTCCATTATGATACGGAAATGTTTTTGAAAAGAGACGGGATGGAATGCTGCGAGTGCGGCTGCTGCAGCTATGTCTGCCCGGCGAAGCGTCAGCTGACCCAGGCGATCAAATCCATGCGCCGGATGATCCTGGCGGACCGGAAAAAAACGAAGGGAGGCGGCAAAGGATGAGTGGACTGATGAAGGTATCATCCAATCCCCATATCCGGGACAAGGCGTCCACGGATAAGATCATGGGGGCGGTGATCGTCGCGCTTCTGCCGACGACTCTGTTCGGCATCTGGAATTTCGGCATCCGCGCGGCGCTGATCATCGCCGTGACCGTCGCGAGCACGGTGCTGACGGAGCTGATCTATGAAAAGCTGATGAAAAAGGAGGTCACCATCTGGGATCTGTCCGCTGTGGTGACAGGGCTGCTCCTTGCCCTGAACCTTCCGGTGGGCGTTCCCTGGTGGATCGGCGTGATCGGAGGCGTATTCGCCATCCTGGTGGTGAAGATGCTGTTCGGCGGGCTGGGGCAGAATTTCATGAATCCGGCGCTGGGAGCCAGATGCTTCCTGCTGATCTCCTTCGCGTCCATCATGACGGATTTTTCCTGCGACGCCTATACGGGGGCGACGCCCCTTGCTTCCCTGCGCGCGGGGGAGAGCGTGAACGTCCTGGACATGGTGATCGGCCGGGAGGCGGGCACCATCGGAGAGACGTCCATGC
>DWUW01000318.1 GCA_019120525.1 Candidatus Eisenbergiella stercorigallinarum
GATTCCCCATTTTCGATTATTCATGTGCATCCTCTTCCGTAAAATTGATCTCATCGATTGCCGCCAGGATCTGCTCATCCGTTACGGACCGGTCAAGGACGGCCTTTCCGATCTTCTGGAGAAGGACGAAGCGGATCTGTCCGTTTTCCATCTTCTTGTCCGATTTTGTCAGGTTCAGGATATGCTGAGGATCCAGCTCATCCACTGAAATGGGAAGGTTAAAGGGAACGAACATATCCCGGATCTCATAATATTCCTCCATGGGCAGAAGCTCCTTTTTCCAGGAAATGAACGCGGCGGCCACACAGCCCAGCGCGACACATTCCCCGTGCGTCATGGAAAAATCCTTTGCCTTTTCTATGGCATGCCCTATGGTATGCCCCAGGTTCAGAAGCGCACGCTCCCCTTTTTCCTCCGGATCATTTTCCACGATCCTGCGTTTGATCTCACAGCTTTTCTGTACCAGTTTTGCCATCACGTCAGGCTCCCTGTCACAGATCTCGTACATATTCGCGACCAGCCACTCATAATATCTGGCATCCGCGATAAGGGCGGACTTCATTGCCTCCGCGAATCCGCTGTAGAACTGCCTGGCCTCCAGCGTTGCCAGGGTATTCAGATTCATGTATACCAGCCTGGGCATATGGAAAGCGCCCACCATATTTTTATAGCCGTCAAAATCCACTCCGGTCTTTCCGCCAATGCTGCTGTCAACCTGGGCAAGAAGAGTGGTCGGGATCTGGATGAAATCGATCCCTCTCAGATAAGTCGCGGCGGCAAATCCGGTCAGGTCCCCGACCACACCGCCGCCCAGAGCGATCAGGCAATCCTTTCTGGTAAAATGCCTTTCTATGAGAAAGGTGTAAAGCGAGCGGACCGTGTCCAGATTTTTATTTTCTTCCCCCGCGGGAAAGGAATACAGCTCCGTCTGAAATTTTCCCTTTTCAAGCTCCTGCCTGACCTGATCGGCATACAACGGCCCCACATGGGAATCCGTAACAATACAGAGTTTTCTTCCTTCGTATCCCAACTCCTTCAGTTCATCGGTAAGACGGAGGAAATCCTTTTCAAAAACGATATCATAACAGGGTTCCCCATTCCGGGAAACAGTAATTCTTTTTTCCATACATGCCTGACCTTTCTCATAATAAAAGCGAATCTGTCCGGATTCGCTTTCCTTTGTGCCTTTTCAGCCGCTTCCTTTTCCTATCGGATTCCGGGTACGTCAACAGAACCGTTGAAGATATCCTGAAAATCTCCGGAAATATCCACACTGGCCGGGGTAATGATAAATATGTACTGAGAAATCTTCTGAAGATTGCCGCTGATCGCGAAACAGGAACCGGAAGTAAAATCAATGATCCTCTGCGCGATATCCACATCAAGGCCTTCCAGATTCAGGACTACCGTCCTGTTCGCCAGGAGCGTTTCCGTGATCTCCCTTCCGTCCTCTATGCTTGTCGGCTTGATCACACAGACCTCCATACCGGCGCCAATGGATTTCCGTGCCTGTTTGATCGGGGTGATCTTCGGGGACGCCTTCTTCGGCCGTTCTTCCTCTTCCTCTGCAGGTGCGGATTTCGCCTTTCTGGACGTCATCTTGGAAACTTTTCTTTCAGGCTCTTCGTAATCATCATATTCATCATCGTCGTACTCATCATCATAGTCATCGTCGCCGTTCAGCTTCATGTAACTCAAAAACCTGTCCATAACACCCATACTGCTCAATCTCCTTATATCAACCTGCCGGATTAAGGTTCAGATCTGCCGGGAGCGCTCACCGAAAATCCCTGTGCCTACCCTGACAAATGTCGCGCCCTCCTCACAGGCGGTTTCATAGTCGCCCGTCATTCCCATGGACAGGCAGACCATACGTACATTATCAATGTTTTTCCTCTCTATGTCAACAGATAAGTTCTTCAATATCCTGAAAAATCTTCTGTTATTCTCCGGATCGTCCGTCATCGGGGCGATCGTCATAAGGCCGCAGACCTGGATCCTGGGCAGGGCGGCCGCTGCCCTGACGAGATTCTCTGTCTCAGAAGGGGCAGCCCCATATTTGCTTTCCTCCCCCGCCACATTTACCTCGATCAGGATCCTGGCCACGACCTGCTGCTTTACGGCTTCCCGGCTGATCTCCTCCGCCAGCCGCAGGGAATCCACGCTGTGGATCAGCGCAACCCTCCCGACCACGTATTTCACCTTGTTCCGCTGCAGATGTCCGATCATATGCCACCGGATATCGGAAGGCAGCTGCGCAATCTTATCCGTCAGCTCCTGGACCTTATTCTCCCCGAAATCCCTCACGCCGGCCTCGTATGCCTCCATGATCATTTCCACGGGCTTTGTTTTACTCACAGCGATCAGAGTCACCTCTTCCGGGGAACGGCCGGCCCGTCTGCACGCCTGTCCGATGTTCTCGCGTACGGTATCCAGATTTTCTCTGAGCATTTTTCCCTCCATATTTTCCCTTCTCCGCCTTTTTCAGCAGGTCAGTATATCAGTTCATCCACATCCACTGTCTCCGCATCCAGGACGATCCGGTCATAGGCGCTCAGGCCATAGGTCGTATTTGATTTGATGATAGCGTATTCATCATTCTGCGAC
>DWUW01000033.1 GCA_019120525.1 Candidatus Eisenbergiella stercorigallinarum
TGCGGTAATGTTCGATAACAGCCTATAACGCCTTCACATGGATAAATTGGCGTATTTTCAAGGATTTCCGGGGCTTTAATAACACCCGATAACGCCTCTCGGAAGGTGGTGAAATCTCAAAGGGCTAATTCAACTTGGAAATTTCCCTGTTCAAATTCCAATTCAAAGATAACCGACTGTTTTCGTCTGTCTTTAAACGCCTATAGTCTTTCATAATATATAGCTGAAACTCAGGAGAAATCCATGTCGCAAAAGACATGGCAATATCACTAGGCATCCTGCCATTCCAATCGCTTCGCGATGGGTCGGATGCTTCCTGCCTGTACGTTTTCGTACGGTCTGCGCAGTGAATGCGCAGACCTGTCTGAACAGTAACGTCACATATAACCGCTTTTGTTTATCTATTGTCCAGCGAAATGTAAAACGCCGCCTTCTCAGCCGCCGGGCTGCCGGAGGCCGTCAGCCCTTCCGTCCGATACCCGTTCATACAGCAGATACACAGGATCGACATAAAAAGGCTGTAAACGCAGACCGTCAGAACGATAACAAGCTGAACCACCGCGACAGCTCCCGGAACCTTCTTATATTGATACAGGCAGAAGCATATCAGGGATACCGCCAGCGCCACGGCCAGAAGCAGGAAGGAAAGCGACGTTCCTTCCCTCACATATTCCGGGATGGTTCCGGCCGTACTGTGCGTGTCCGAAAAGAGTCCCAGACCATTGTTGGCCCTTCCGGAAAGGAACAGACAGACCAGTGTGAACACAATGCAGAATAAGCCTGCAGCCTTTTTTCTTTTCATCCGTTTTCCTCCCCGTACTGCACTTTATCCCTCACCTGCGAACGAATACGCCGTCTCACCTATATAGTACAAGGGTTGTCCTGAACACATTGCCTTCTCTTTTCTGGTCCAGGAAACCATTATACTTCTGGATCGCATAGCGCACGCTCTGAAGGCCGGTTCCATGACGAACCCCTCTTCTTTTCGGTTTTGCCTCCACCTGTTCGTCCTGCGGATCCGGACAGGCATTTTCAATCACCCATACCATCCCAAAGGGCCTGTTCTCCAGCCGGACCCTGATCCAGCCTTTTCCTTCCATTTTCCCGCATGCTTCAATCGCGTTGTCCAGCAGATTGGACAGAATGCTGCACCAGTCCCTGTCCGAGACGAAGGAATCCGACAGATCGTCCGACAGGATTTTGAGGCGGATTCCTGCGTTTTCCGCCTGATATGCCTTGCTTCCCAGTATGCTTTCCCCATTCGATTTATCCTATCACATTTTCATGGCTTGACGGCCGGGATGTCATGAAAAGACCGTTTTTGTCATTCAATCCCACAGGCAAATTCCGTATGTCAGAATAAACCCGGTACATCTGCTGATATACTTTTCTGGTATTCTGATATTTTCCGGAAGAGTGCAGGCCATAGATTTCCTCAACGCTGTAGGGCAGATTATATAGATTTTCTCTGGTGATCAGGACAAAATAATTGTCCGATCCCTGAACGGCTCTGGCAAATTCTTCCGTATTTATGAAAGCATTCTCCTCATCCGTAAAAAATATATTTCCGGCCGCGTTTTCCAGGATCAGTTTCCAGTTCTGTCCCTCCAGTACCCTGCACGGTACATCACAGCTCACATCAATACCGCTGGAAGCTCCAAGGTTTTCCGCCTGCCGCAGCATATTGATCAGAGTGGTTTTTCCCGTTGCGCTGTCTCCGAGAATCACCGTAATATTCCGTCTGATTTCAAATTCGTAATGCAGTCTGTTGTTTTGTACAATGACTCTATGCTCTCCTTTCATTCGTTTCACCTACACATATCTTCCCGCAATTTCGACAATTTTCTTTCAGCGCGGCTTTCCTTTCTCCCGGACAGCTTCCTGCGCTTATAAGGAATAGAAATCTTAACTCAAATCCGCAAAGCCCGCCGGGACCGCAGCACAGATCCCCGATCTGCTCCGGCTCCGGCGGGCTTTTTCCCCGTCATTTCCCTTCCGTCCTTCAGCCTCCTGACACGGGGCTGATGATGATATTTTCCGGCGCGATCCCGGTTTTTCTGGTGACGATGTCCTCGATCTGGGCGCGCTGGGCATCGGTGAGGGAGGAAGCGTTGACCACCACGTCTACGCTGGCTCCGCTGATGCTTACCACCACGTCGGAAAAGCCCTTGGCCTCCAGAAGGATCTCGGCGGCGGTCTCCTTTTCCGCCATGTCGGTGAGATTGATCATGCCGTTGATGGCGTCCTGCTTCTGTTCCTCGCTGATGCTTTCATTATTGATGATGTCAAGCAGGGTTTCCTTGTTTCTGGCACGGGTCTGTTCCTTCTGGAGCTTCGCCCCGGCAAGGGAGCTGACGCCGGAGGAGCTGGTAAACACCGCTTCGCCGGGAATGCTTCCGTCCGATACGCCGCTTTCCGCCTGGGCAAGTTCCTCCCCGGCTTCATCCGCGGCCTCCGCGGACACCGCAAGCTCCGCCTGCGCCGAAACAGGAAGATCTTCCGCCGCTGCCGTATCCGACGCCGCTTCGGCTGATGCCGCCGCATCCGTATCGCCGGTAAAAACGCTGTCCGCCATGCTTTCATCCAGATAATTTTCCACCGCGTCAGCCTCCTGGTCGGAATCCAGGCTCTCAATGTCAATGGAGGCGTCTTCCAGATCGGATACGATATCTTCCTCCGACAGATCCAGAAGGGCAGCCATATCCTCCTGCGTGTCTGACACATCCGCGCTGGCAAGCTGTTCCTGCCCCGCCTGTGTCCCGGCGAAATTCAGATATCCCGCCACGGCGATCATGAGCGCCAGGGCCGTGATCATGATCTGATTGCGTTTCAACACATTTTTCACTCCTGTTCCCTCTGCTTTCTGCTATTTCATCTTAACTACTTTAATCTTATGAGCCTCAATATCAAATAATGCCTCGATCACTTCGGTTATATTTTTCTGGATCCGGGCGTCGCCGCCGCCCTGGGCGACCACGGTCACGCCTTCCACCCGGGGGCGGATGGTCTCTGAAACATATGGCGTGCGGCTTCCATCGGCATCCGTGATATATACCGTGCTCTCCTCCTTCCTTTCGCTGCTTATCTGTCTGGTACCCCCGGCGCTGTCCGTTTCCTCCGTCTGCTCCGCCTCAGACGGGACATCCTTTTCCACCACCTGCTGCCCAAAGGAACGCAGCGTGATCATCACCTTCACTTCCCCCACGCCGTCCATGGCGGACAGGAGCTCCTGCAGCCGTTCCTCCAGCTGGCCGGCATATTCCGGCTCCCCTCCGTCCATCAGGACGGAAGCGGCAGATACATCCTGTTCCACTGTTTCCGGAAATGTCTCCGCTTCGTCTGTCCCCGCCTTTTTCTCCTTCCCGCCCGCGGGAATCGCGGCTACCATGAGCAGAAGCCCCAGAAGCGCGGCCACGGCCATATTTTCCCGCGTGAGCTTTTTCTTCCATTTTGCCAGACGTTCATTCATCCCATTTCACCTCCAGCTTTTCCGGTTCCATCTCCAGCCTGCCGGCAAGCGCTTCCCGGAGGCCGGTCAGCCGCTTCTGATCCCTGGCCGTATCCTTTGAAGCCCCGGCGCCTTCCTCCCCGTTTCCAGACCATCCTTCCCCGGCCAGGACCGGTCCCACTTCGATCCTGCCGGCCTTCTTCCCTTCGCCTTCTCCCCCCGCTGCCCCCGCATCTCCCTCCCCGGGCTGCCCGGGTCCGCTTTTTCCATCGGTCTGCGGCAGCGTGTCCAGGGTCATATGAAGCATGCCGTCTTCGTCAAAGGCCGCGGATACCAGCCGGATCCCCTCTTTCGCGCAGAAATCCTCCAGCCGTTCCGAGAGGGAGGTAAGCAGCCCTTCCTGCACGAACCCGCCTTCCTCAAGCCCGGCCTGTTCTACCTGTCTCTCAATATCCGCGAACTCCTTCTCATACCCTTCCAGGGCATCCGCAAAAACCCTGCCCGCGTCTAAGCCGCCCAGAGAAAGCAGGGGAAGCGCCAGCCGGGAAAGTACCATGACGCCGATGATGATCCTCGCGTATTTCTCATATCCTCCCTCCGGCAGGAAACGAAGGACCAGCTGCCCCGCCAGCAAAAAAACCGTTATTCCTTTTAAAAGCTCCAGAAAATGGCTCCCCATATTCCTCCCATTCCCCGCGGTCCGTTCAGCGCACGGTTCCCGCCAGGCAGGTAATGATAGCAAACAGGATCAGGAAACAGGCCGTTGCCGTAAAAACGATCCGAAGCAGCAGGAATACGGCGTCTCCTGCCCTGTCAATACATCCGGTCAGCCTTCTGTCCGCGCTCAGCCCAAGAAGGGCAGCGCACAGCTTCAGGATCAGGCCGTACAGGAAAAGCTTCAGGAAGGGAACCGCGCACAGCAGAAGCAAAAGCAGGATGGCAGCGGCTCCCAGCCCGTTTTTGATCAGGACCGCGGATCCTATGAGAAGCTGGGCCGTCCCTTCCGCCAGCCCGCCAAGCCCCGGTATGGAAGAAAGAAATTTTGCGGCCGAGCTGATCTTCAGGCTTTCCAGCACAGGCGTCACCATGGACTGCAGAAGCCCGATCCCCGTAACGCAGCCAAGCAGCACTTTCAGCCCTCCGGATACGGCTTTCCGGATCAGGTCGATGAAGGCCGAAAGCTTCCCCTCCTCCCAGATGCCGTTCATCACCACAAGCGCCATACAGATGTCCGCCGCGGGAAGCCCCACACTCATCAGAAGCTGCTCCACCCCATAGATCAAAAGCAGGATCAGTTCATAGTATCCGGCCGCCGTTACGGTGCCGGAGGAAAAGCCCAGCGCAAGCATAAAGGTAGGGAGGAACAGCCGGACAAAAAGGAGGATATTTTCCAGCAGCCTCCCCGCCGTGTCCGCCGCCTGTGAAAAAACGGAAAGCACCGTCAGAAGCATGGTCAGGCATGCGATGAAATGAGCGATATCTGCGGTCTGCCTGTTTTTGAACGCCTGGGCAGCAACGGTAAACAAAGAGGAAAGGATGCCGATCATGAGGATGGACAGAAACAGGTTTCTCATTCCCGCCGCTTCCGCCGCAAGGCCTCCCTTCAGCGACGCAAGCAGAAGGGAAAACGCTTCCTTCATCTCTCCCGCCAGAAGATGGGAAAAGAAATCGGAAAAATCGATGGAAAACCTCGGAAACAGCTCTTCCATCTTTTCCGACAGGGCATCCGGATTCAGTTCTGAAAGAAGTCCGCTGTAGTCCATCCGTCCCCTCCTTTTATGCTCCTGCGGCAGATCAGCCCATGAAGCCTGTTATGGTTTCAGCCAGGGAAAGGATCACCGGCATTCCCGCAAGCAGTACGGCCGCTTTCCCGAACAGCTCCACCTGGGCCGCGATGGACTGATAGCCCGCGTCCCGGCACAGTCCCGAACTGAATTCGCTCAGCCAGGTGATCCCGACCACCTTGAAAAGGATTCCCAGGTATTCCCCGTTTCCGTCAAATGCGCGGCTGAAAGCGGACACGGCATCCTTCAGCTGACCGAGGCAGGCGCCCACATGGGCGAAGATCAGGACAGATACGCCGATCCCGATCAGCACGCCGTATTCCTGCCTGCCGTTTTTGAAAAGGAGTCCGGTCAGCACGCCCGCGATCCCGAGAAGGGCAACCTTTGCCACATCCATTTTTACCTCCGTTCCGGAGTGCTTGCGCTCCTCTCACAGGTCAAAAAGATTCTGGACTGAAACAAAGAGATCGTATATATAAGGGATGATCCAGCTCAGGACCAGGATCAGCCCGGCGAGGGAAAGCAGGAAAGCGTGCTCCTCCCTCCCGCTGTGCTTCAGGATCTGGCTCAGTATGGAAACCAGGATACCCACAGCCGCTATTTTAAAAATCAGAGCTATTTCCATTCCTCTCTCCTCTATCTCAGGATCCGGTCCCGGCATCGTCCGGTTTTCAGAAAAGCAGGATAGCCATGAGCAGCCCTCCCGCCGCGCTGACGGACAGGATCGTCCTTTTCCCGTTCTCCGCTTCCCGCTGCGCCGTCTCCTGCGCCCGCCGCATTTCCCCGGCAAACTGTTCCAGAGCCGCAAGCTGCATTCTTCCGTCCGCAAATCCCGTATATTCCGGAAATGCCTTTACAAGCTCCCTTTCTCTTTCTTTCAGGCAGGTTTTCTTCAGGTATTCCCGGATATTTTCCTCCCATGCCCTTTCCAGCGTCATCCCGGCTTCCTCCCTCACCTGTCTGCCCGCGCGCTTCAGACATTCCCCCAGCTCCCCGGCCAGTCTTCCGCCTACCCTCATAAGACCGTCCGGAAGGCTGGAGTGGCTGTAATCCACCTCACTTTCCAGCATGACGACGGCTCGTTCCAGCAGCTTCAGCTGTTCCGCCCTTTTTTCCAGATCCCTCCAGATACACCAGCCGAAACCGGCGCAGCCCGCGATGAGAAGGCATGCGCCGGCAGCCTTCAGCATGTTCCCCTCCAGAGGAGCTTCCCGGCTCCATCCCACAGCTGCGCGCTCCGCCCTGTTCCGCATTGTCCGGCTTCCTCCCTTCCCGAAAGAAGCACATATCTGGAAAACAGGGACTCTCCCTCTCCAAAGCCGCCGGCTCCAGCCTTCCCTTCCCCTCCCTTCAGACGGCCCGCCGCTTCCAAAAGGCTGCCGGCATGCATGGTGGCAAGCACCGTGCAGCCGCAGCGAAGGGCCTGCCTGACACACCGGATCTCTTCCTCGCCTCCCAGCTCATCCACCGCGATCACATCCGGAGACATGGAACGAAGAAGGAGCAGCATCCCTTCCGCCTTGGGGCAGCCGTCCAGGACATCTGTACGCATTCCCACATCATTCTGCGCCATGCCGCGGAAGGTACCAGCGATCTCTGACCTCTCATCCACCACCCCCACCGTCTTCCCGGCCGCAAACCGGTTCCCGTCCGAGATCCTCCGGATCAGGTCGCGTAAGAGCGTGGTTTTGCCGCAGCCCGGCGGTGACAGGATCAGGGTATCCAGCGGCCGGTCCCCTTCATATACCCAGGGAAGAAGACGGTCCGCCGCTCCCTTCACCTCATGTGAGATCCGGATATTCATCCCGGAAATATATTTCAGGTTCCGGATCCTTCCCTCCTTTTCCAAAACAGCTTCCCCCACAAGCCCCATCCTGTGTCCGCCGGGCAGAGTCAGATATCCTCTGCTGATCTCTCCCTCATAAGCATATGGGGAACTGCTGCATACATAGGAAAGCAGTTCCTCCAGCTCCTCTCCTTTCATCCGGACTGCCTGTCCTTCTCTTTCCGTCAGTTCTCCTGATCCGGCAAGAAACAGCTCCCTTCCTTCCATATACAAAAGAACCGGCCGGCCGGCACGCAGCCTGATCTCCTGGAGCCGGTCGCCATATTCAGCCGCCCTGCGCCATCTGTTTCTCATTCCCTCCGGGAAAATACCCAGGATGTCCTCCCTGGCCGCCATTCCTATCCCTCCTTTTCTCCATGCGGACATCCGCCGCTTACCTCAATATATGAAGGCGGATGGACAAATAGACGCTTTTAAAAGACGGCCTGACAGATATTTTTATTTACTAATAAGTAAAATTTCTCGCAGTATAAAAAAAGGCCCCGAAAAATCGGGGCCGAAAAGCTCATATCTGACCTTATTTCTTTTTTTACGCTTCCGCTATGCCGGCTGAGGGGCCGATCCAACCTGAGGTCAGATCTGCGCCACATCCTTCATGGAGAAGCTGGTCCTTCCCATCTTGTCCTTGCCAAGGCAGACCACCGTCACCTTATCGCCCAGGGTCAGCACATCTTCCACCCGGTTGATCCTCTGCTTGGCGATCTTGGAAATATGCACCAACCCTTCCTTTCCGGGAGCGAACTCGATGAACGCGCCGAAATCCTTGATGCTCACAACGGTTCCCTGGAAGATCTGTCCCTCCTGGAATTCCGTGGTGATGATCTTGATCATCTCCATCGCCTTATTCATCATTTCCTGGTCGGTTCCGCAGATGGATACATTTCCGTCGTCCGTGATGTCGATCTTCACGCCGGTACGGGCAATGATCTCATTGATGGTCTTGCCTCTCTGGCCGACCACATCGCCAATCTTCTCCGGATCGATCTGCATGGAGATGATCTTGGGAGCGTAAGGGCCCACTTCCGGTCTGGGATGCGCGATGCAGGGCGTCATGATCTCATTGAGGATATATTCCCTCGCCTCTTTGGTCCTTGCGATGGCCTCTTCCACGATGGGCCTGGTCAGGCCGTGGATCTTGATATCCATCTGGATGGCCGTGATCCCGTCATGGGTTCCCGCCACCTTGAAGTCCATATCCCCGAAGAAGTCCTCCAGGCCCTGGATATCGGTCAGGACGATGTAATCGTCGTCCGTCTCCCCGGTCACAAGGCCACAGGAAATGCCTGCCACCTGCTTTTTGATCGGCACGCCCGCCGCCATCAGGGACATGGTGGAGGCGCAGATGGAAGCCTGGGAGGTGGAGCCGTTGGACTCAAAGGTCTCGGAAACGGTGCGGATCGCGTAAGGGAACTCCTCCTCGGAAGGAAGCACCGGAACCAGCGCCTTCTCCGCCAGAGCCCCATGGCCGATCTCACGTCTTCCCGGCCCTCTGGAGGGCTTGGTCTCACCTACGGAGTAGGACGGGAAGTTATAATGATGCATATATCTCTTATTGACCTCGTTCTCATCCAGCCCGTCGATCCGCTGCATCTCGGAAAGAGGCGCCAGCGTGGTAACGGTACAGATCTGGGTCTGTCCGCGGGTGAACATGGCGGAGCCATGCACCCTGGGGATGATATCCACCTCCGCGGCCAGCGGGCGGATCTGGGTAATGGCGCGGCCGTCCGGACGCTTGTGGTCCTTCAGGATCATCTTGCGGACCGTCTTCTTCTGATACTGATAGATCGCTTCGCCCAGCAGAGGAAGCCATTCCTCCTTCTCAGCAAAGGCCTCCTCCAGCTTCGCGGTGATCTGGCGGATATTCTCCTCCCGGACCTGCTTCACGTCGGTAAATACCGCTTCTTCCATCTGTGCGGGAGGAACGATCTCACGGATCGCAGCGAACAGCTCCTCCGGAACGGCGCAGCTGGTATAGGAGTGCTTCGGTTTTCCCACCTCGGCAACGATCTCATTGATGAACGCGATCAGCTTCTGGTTCACATCATGGGCCAGATAGATCGCCTCGATCATCTTCTTTTCCGGGATCTCATTGGCTCCCGCTTCGATCATGATCACCTTCTCGGAGGTGGACGCGACGGTCAGGTTCAGGTCGCCGTTCTTCCACTGCTCCTGGGAAGGATTGATGACGAACTCGCCGTCAACCATACCCACCTGGGTCATGGCGCAGGGACCGTCAAAGGGAATATCGGAAATGCAGGTCGCGATCGCGGAACCGATCATGGCCACCAGCTCAGGCCTGCAGGCAGGGTCCACGGACAGGACCAGATTGTCCAGGGTCACGTCGTTGCGGTAATCCTTCGGGAACAGAGGGCGCATGGGACGGTCGATGACACGGCTTGTGAGCACCGCGTTCTCACTGGCTTTTCCCTCTCTCTTATTAAAGCCGCCGGGAATCTTTCCCACGGCATACATCTTCTCTTCATACTCCACGCTGAGAGGGAAGAAGTCGATCCCCTCCCTGGGCTTTTCACTGGCGGTCGCGGTGGAAAGCACGGTGGTATCCCCATAGTGCATGAATGCCGCTCCGTTCGCCTGGGCGGCCACTCTGCCGATGTCCACGCTCAGCGTACGTCCGCCGATCTCAATGGAAAATGTCTTGTACATCTCGTTTCTCCTTTTTCCTGAATCCTTTTGCTGCTTTCCGGTTCAGGCAGAAGACGCCGAAACTACTGACAGGGGCACTTATACGGCAGATCCAAAATGCCGCTGTCAGTGGTCTCGGAGTATCTTTCTGTCCTGAACAGGAACAAGGCGGCGGGTTCCGGTCTGCGCCGGAACCACATCCGCCTCTCTTTTTCTTACTTTCTCAGTCCGAGTCTCTCGATCAGGGAACGATATCTCTCGATATCCTTGTTCTTCAGATAATCCAGCATACCTCTTCTCTGACCAACCATCTTCAGAAGACCTCTTCTGGAATGATGGTCCTTGGGATTGTTCTGCAGATGCTCGGTCAGCTCTCTGATCCTTTCGGTAAGGACAGCGATCTGAACCTCCGGTGATCCGGTATCGCCCTCACATCTGGCATACTCTTTGATGATTGCAGTCTTCTTCTCTTTGGAAATCATCTCATTTTCTCCTTTCTTTCTGTTGACCGCCGCCCACCAGGACAAGGCCGGAGACTCCGTCGCCCGGGCAGGGGCTGAATTCATACTGTAGCAGTATAGCACAACTGTGCTGATATGTAAATCATCTTTTTCAGGTATTCAACGCGCCTTCTCAGGTATTCAGGACCCGCTTCACCGCATAAGGAGTACGGTAAGAAGCATTGGAAATCTTGATTCCGGTCCTCGCGTTGCTGGCATGGATCACCTGTCCGTTTCCGATATAGATCGCCACATGGTTGACCCTTCCGTTCTTCGCGTAGAAAACCAGATCCCCGGGCTGCGCGTCAGACAGGCTGACCTTGCTTCCCACTGCGCTCTGCGCCGACGAAGTCCTGGGCAGCGACACACCGTATTTCTTGAAAATACTCTGCACAAAGCCGGAACAGTCCGCCCCGTTGGTCAGGCTGGTCCCTCCCCATACATAGGGATTGCCCAGGAACTGCTTCGCGTAATTGACCAGGTCAACACGGACATCGGAAACGCCCTTGCCATAGATCAGTTCCGTCTGCGTTACCGCGCGGTCCAGCTTCTTGGCAATATCCACATAATCAGAAGAAACATAGGCCTCCTCATCGTCCAGCATGATCTTCACCCAGCCGTCCAGCTGTTCCACGACCTCCAGCTCCTCGCCTTCCGCCACAAGGGTAATGACCGGGCTCTCCGTGCTTGGCTCCTCGCGCACACGAAGGCCTCCGGAATTGCAGACCGCCATATCCGTGGCCACCTCATCCGCCCTGTCCCTCGCTTCTTTTCCGGTCAGCAGGAACTCCGCCTTCACATAGCCCGTTACTTTTCCCGACTTGATATGAGCCCAGCCGTCTGTGATGTCATAAACCTCACATCCGCTGTTTTTGCTCATCTTGCCTACCAGCTTGCCGTCCTCGGAGGGCTCCTCCCTCACGTTCAGATAATTGGATACATTCGCGATGCCCAGATTACTGAAGCCGTAAATTGCCTTCCGCTCGATCTTGGCTTCCTCCGCCGCGGCAAGATAATCCTCTTCCGCCAGATCCGCCTCCAGGATCTGCCCCACGCCGGCAGAGGGTACGGCAGCCGCTCCCGCCGCGTCCGCAGGCATATACACTCCCGTCCAGAGCACGGCGCCCACTGCAAGTAATCCGATCGCTTTCGTTCCTTTTATTACCATATATCGTCCTTCTCCTGTTGTATGACAATTCGGCTTTGCGAAAAACGCATTCCTTACAAAACTCTTTCAAAATATTACAGATATGTTACATCCTTGTTCATTATAGGAGAAAGCGGGACCTCTGTCAAGAGGCCTGTGAAAAGTCGGAAATCCAAAAAATGCATGAAAAACCGGGGACAGGCCGGCACTCACTCGTACCAGTACCGGCGTCCCCGGGCGATATCCGCTTCCATATTCTGTTTCAGCTCCGGGATACCGGAAAACCTTCTCTCCGGCCGGCAGAAGGAATACAGGCTCACCTCCACATATTCCCCGTAAATCTCGCTGTCAAAGTCATACAGATATGTTTCCACGCTCATCTGTCCGGAATCGCTCACCGTCGGGCGGCATCCGATATTCGTGATCCCGGGGAAGCTGACGCCCGAAAAGGTCAGTCTGGAATAATAGACGCCGCTTGGAGGAAGCAGCTTGTCCTTTTCCGGCAGGAGGTTTACCGTAGGCATGCCAAGCGTCCTACCCAGCCGTTTTCCATGCATCACCCGCCCTGAAACACCATAGGGCGCTCCCAGCAGCTTTGCCGCAAGCTCCATTTCTCCCTTCTGTACCGTTTCACGCACAAAAGTGGAACTGATCTCCCTGCCGTTGTACAGGATCTTGTCGATGATCTCCGCCTGGTATCCAAGCCTTCCGGAAAGAGCCTGCAGAAGATGCCAGTCCCCTTTCCCTCCTTTTCCAAAGGAAAGATCCGTACCTGCCGCGAGATATTTCACATGCATTTTTCCGCAGAGGATATCCCTTATGAAATTCTCCGCGGGAATGGCCGCCGTTTTTTGGTTCAGAGGGAATTCGATGAGGATATCCACCCCCATTTCCCGGAAACAGCGCCGCTTTTCCTCCTTTGTCATGAGGCCCTGCTGGGGTTTTCCGGTAAAGAAAACGCCCGGCGGCGGATCAAAGGTAAACACGGCGGCGGCCAGGCCGTCCTCCTTTGCCTTCAGGATATTGTCCAGAAGCCTCCTGTGGCCCAGGTGGACGCCGTCAAATTTTCCGATCGCCGCCGCCGTATTCATATCGCATTCAAATTCCGTCGTGCCCGAAATGATCTGCATCCCATCACTCCTGCTTCGCTCACGTCAAAAACATCTTTACCGGACGGTAGCTGCCCTTTTCTCCCCTGTCCGGGCAGAAAGCATAGATCCCATAAAAAACGCCGTCCGGCCCGCAGACCCGGAACTGCCCGGCATCCGCGGAAGCCGCCGCCCGGTCTTCAGATACCTCCGGGATCCCGTCCTGCCGCGCTGCAGCCTGATCCGGTCCGGATACCTGCTCCGCAAACAGCTCATTCCCGTTTCGGACAAGCCTCTCCCATTCCGGCCTGACGACGAGACGGGGAAGCTCCGAAAACAGCTCCTCCACGGGGATCAGCACCTCATCCAGCCGCCCTTCCCCTGACAGCGTCTCCAGCTCGCCCAGCGTATGCGCCTGCCCGGCCTCAAACCTTCCCACCCGCGTGCGTTTCAGGCTCTTCATGGCTCCGCCGCAGCCCAGCTTTCTTCCGATATCATCGCAGAGCGTACGGATATAAGTCCCTTTGGAGCACTCCACCCGGAAAGCGATCTCCGGAAGCTCCATTCTCAGGATCTCAAGCGAACGGATCTGCACCCTTCTGGGGCGGCGTTCCACTTCCCTGCCCGCCCTCGCCAGCTCATACAGCTTCTTTCCGTTCACCTTCAGGGCGGAGTACATGGGCGGGATCTGGTCGTACTCCCCGAGGAAGGAAAGCACCGCTTCCTTTGCTTCCTTTTCATCTGCTGTCACGGGGCGCTCTTCCAGCACGGTCCCGGAAAGATCCTGGGTATCCGTCGTCTTTCCCAGAAGAAGCACCGCCTCGTATTCTTTGGTTTCCCCCGCGAGCAGGTCGCACAGCTTCGTCGCATTTCCCAGGCAGACGGGAAGTACCCCGACCGCATCCGGGTCCAGGGTACCTGTATGGCCGATCTTTTTCTGGCCGCATATGCCGCGCAGCTTCGCCACCACATCATGGGAGGTAAAGCCGGCTTCCTTATATACATTCAGCACGCCGTTTCTTATCATTTTCCGTCTTTCGCCTCATCTGTGGCGTCCAGCTGTCTTTCAATATGGAGGGACAGATTGTTGATAACGTCATAGGCGGTCCCCAGCATGGTGCATCCGGCCGCCCGGACATGGCCGCCGCCGCCGAAATAGGAAGCGATCGCCGCCACATCCACTTTTTCTGAAGAACGCAGGCTTACCTTATACTCCTGCACTCTGGTCTCATACATAAAAATAGCGCACTCCACGCCTGTAATGCCGCGCAGCTGGCTCACGATCCCTTCCAGGTCCTGCGGCCCTGCCCCGTAAAAATCCAGTATTTTCCGGCTCAGGACGCTGACCACGCAGCGCCCGTCCATGAAACGGATGCTTTCCAGAAGCGCCCGTCCGAGGATCTGTGCCTGCAGATAGGTTTTCTCAAAAAAGGTTTCCTGGATCAGCCTGCTGAAATCAAAACCAAAAGAGATCAGATCCGCCGCGGCCCTGAGGGTATCCGGGGAAGTACAGGAATACTGGAAGCATCCCGTATCGTGCGCCATTCCCATATAGAGCGCCTGCGCGATCTCCCGGTCCAGGCCTTCCTTCCCGACCAGCCTGTAGATAAGCTCGCTGGTAGAACTTGCGTGCGGATCCACGAAATTAACATCCCCGCATCCGTTCGCATTGCTGACATGGTGGTCGATATTGATCCGCTTTCCCGCTTTTTCAAAGTATGGCTGTGCCTCCCCAAGCCTGTCAGCCACCGTATCCAGCGCGAAAAACACGTCGAACTTCTCCTGTTCGCCATACGCGCTGTCCACATCCCCGATCCGGCTGATACAGCCGTAAATAGCCGCCGGTTTTTCCAGAAAAACCTGTAT
>DWUW01000319.1 GCA_019120525.1 Candidatus Eisenbergiella stercorigallinarum
ATACTCTATTAAGTAATCCTGAACATCATACTACAGAAGAGGAAGCTTTGGTTATTGACGCTATTGAAGTAGAAGAAATTTAATCTTATTACTCTCAACAATTAGAGCCATTTTAGAGCCAAGGAACATAAATCAACCCCGGAAATGCCCATTTTATCAGCATTTCCGGGGTTCTGTCCGCTATTCAAACTCAATCGTCGCCGGCGGCTTCGGGGACATGTCATAGCACACCCGATTCACATTCGGCACCTCCGAAAGGATCCGGTCCGTGATCTTCTGGAGCACATCCCAGTCGATGCGCTCGATGGTAGCGCTCATGGCGTCGATGGTGTTGATCGCGCGGATGATCACCATGTATTCGAAGCATCTGGCGTTGTTCCTGACGCCCACGGATTTGAAGTTGGGCACCACGGTGAAGTACTGCCATACCTTCTTGTCCAGGCCTGCCTTTTCAAATTCCTCCCGCAGGATGGCGTCGGATTCGCGCACTGCTTCCAGGCGGTCTCTGGTGATGGCTCCCGGGCAGCGCACGCCCAGTCCCGGCCCCGGGAAGGGCTGGCGGTAGACCATGCTGTGGGGCAGGCCCAGCTCAACGCCACAGGCGCGCACCTCATCCTTGAACAGCTGCTTTAAGGGCTCCACCAGTTTGAACTGAAGATCCTCGGGAAGGCCGCCCACGTTGTGATGGGATTTCACCATTTTGGCGGTCTTGGTCCCGCTCTCGATGATATCGGGATAGATGGTTCCCTGGCCGAGGAATTCGATGCCTTCCAGCTTCCTGGCCTCCTCTTCGAACACGCGGATGAACTCGCTTCCGATGATCTTGCGCTTCTGCTCGGGATCTGACACGTTTTCCAGCTTCCCGAGGAAACGCTCGGAGGCGTCCACATAGATCAGGTTGGCGTGGAGCTGGTCGCGGAATACCTGGATCACGCTTTCGGATTCATTCTTGCGCATCAGTCCGTGGTTCACATGGACGCAGACCAGCTGCTGTCCGATGGCCCGGATCAGAAGGGCCGCCACCACAGAGGAATCCACGCCGCCGGACAGCGCCAGGAGCACTTTGGAATCTCCCACCTGACGGCGGATCAGCTCCACCTGATCCTCGATGAAGTTTTTCATGTTCCAGTTGGCTTCCGCCCCGCAGGTATCGAACAGAAAGGCTTTCAGCGTTTCCTCATCCGGCTGCTGCGTCAGACGGGTCCCGCATTCGGACTGCGGGTAGTCCACGGAGATCATCGGGTATCCCAGCCCGTACAGCTCGGGACGGATCTCCACGGCCTTTCCGTCCACCACCCTGTTTTCTCCGCCGTTTAAAATGATTCCCTTCACATTGTCCAGCGCCTTCAGTTCCTCCGCGGTGATGTCGTGGGGATGGATCTCGCTGTACACGCCAAGGTCTCGGATCCGGCGCGCCAGCACGGTGTTTTCCGTGCTTCCCAGATCCAGAATAACGATCATATCCTGTTTCATCTTCCTTCCTCCGTATTTCCGCCGTATCCAGGACGGCTTTTTCCCTTGTCCGGTTCCCTCTGACCGGAACCGTTATTTTTATTATACATGAGAACGGGAGGATTGGCATCTGAAATTTTGTACCACCCTGTATGTTTTCGTACGGTCTGCGCAGTAAATGCGCAGACCTGGCTGAATAGCGGCATCCGGCCATCTGCCGCCGCAGCTTCTGACCACGCCTGCGTATTTTACACTCCGTAACTCCCCGCGCAGTCTCCCGTCGGGCGGTACACTGCAGCGGAAGCCGCGCCCTGCGCCGGTATCCTCATGCTCTCTCCGGGGCGCAGCCGTTCGATCAGGGTCTGTCCCAGCCGTTTTCCCCTTTCATCCAGAAGTGTCACCAGATATCCTCTCATTTCATAACAGGGCAGGCCGTCCCGGCAGGAAAGGACCAGCTGATCCTGTTCCCGATGCAGGGTAAATGGGGCGCATTCCCGCTGCACCGCGTAATAAGAAGGCTTGGGCGTTCCGTCCATGGCGGCGGAACCGTGCACCCGGCGGCGCATTTTTCCCTCTCCGTCCTCCCCCATCTGGGTGCGGTAATCGTTCAGGCAGAAATAGATGGTTCCCGCGATCTCCTCATGCTGCCGGTAGGCTTCCATTTTTTCCAGAAAAATCTGTTCCCGCCTTTCGTCTCCGCCGGAAAAGGCAGGCTCGCAAAGGCCGAATTCGGAAGGGACCACCGGGCGGCCGGGGTTGTCCGCGATCAGCCGGGAAAGCTCCTCGTGCTCATCCCGGTCCCCGTGCCAGGTTCCGATGTAGTCATTAATCATCAGAATATCCCCGTCCGCCGTCCCGTCGGTCATGGGATTTTCAAACCACGTGTTGCTCACATAATTGGCGCAGCGGTCCGGATCCAGCGCATGGGCATGCGCCGCGGCCTCCCGGATATAGCGGATGGTTTTTTCTCCCTGGGCGTACAGTTCGTTTCCCACACCCCAGGCAAAGATACAGGGATGATTTCTGTGGGCGGCGATCATTTCTTCCAGCTGCATAAAAGCGATCTCTTTCTGCAGCGGGCCGGCGTCCTGCGGATCCGCCCCCCAGAAGGGAACCTCCTCCTGCACCAGGATCCCGTGGCGGTCGCACCAGTCCAGGATAAAGTCATCCTGCTGCCAGTGAAACCGGGTGAACACGCAGTTGCTTTCCTTTAACAGCTTCAGCATCTTCTCCATCTGCTCCGGCGTCTCCGCCGCTGCGTACGCCGGATCCGATCCCGGCATCCATTCTGTGCCGCACAGGCGCACCCGCTCTCCATTCAGATAAAACGCGCTGCCCTCCGTGTGAAAATCCCGGAAGCCAAACACCGTCTCGCATACATCCTCCGTCACCCCTCTGTTCTTCAGGGTGAGGCGGAGCCGGTAAAGGGCCGGCCGGTCAAAATGCCAGTAATCCACATTTTCCAGGATCCGCTCCGGCAGCTTCAGCGTGATCTCCCGCTCCGTCCCGCAAGAGTCGGTCGTTTTTTCCCGTTCTCCGAAGATGGCACAGGGGGCGGATCCGTGCAGGACGCATTCCTCCCTTCCTTCCCGGAAAAGCTCCCAGGCAAGCGTCAGGCCCGCCGCGGGCGCTTCCGGCCGGGCTCCTTTGCACGCTCCGGCGGGCGATCCGGTCTGCGCTCCGATGCACGCTCCGGCGGGCGATCCGGCCTGTGCTCCGATGCACGCTCCGGCAGCCGATCCGTCAGGGCAGTTCAGCCGCACGCTCACCCCAAAGACGGCAGGGCCGCCTTCCATCCGGCAGCTCCCCGTTCTTCCTCCGGCAGACGCCGCCTTCAGCAGGATGGGCCGGGCGGTTACCGCCGCGCGGTCCAGAAAATGCGCGCCCGTGACCAGGAGCGTCACGGCCCGGATCAGGCCGCCGTCGTCCGCCCAGTCGAAGCTTCTCTGAAAGGGAAGCAGCGCATCGGTAAATCCATTGCTCACCCGGACCGTCAGCCGGTTTTCCTCCCCGGCCCTTAACAGCCCGGTCAGCTCCACCGTAAAGGGCGTGTAGCCGGAATGCGCATGCCGTCCCGCCTCCCTGCCGTTCACATATACGGCAGCCTCATGGAAGGCCGCGCCGAAGCGCAGGCGTACCCGTCTGTCCGCCCATTCCCCGGGAACATCCAGCGTATACGCGTACCAGCCGGTTCCCCGGTATTCCTCCAGTCCTTCTTCCACGTTCCAGGTATGGGGAAGGGTCACTTCCCTTCCATTTTTCAGGCAGTCCGGATCCTGTCCCGCGGCAAAGATCCAGTTTTTCAGTTCCTTCGTCATTCTCAGTCCGACCTCCGTTCCAGGGCGTCTCCTCTTCCGAAGCGCCTTCCTTTTTTTCTCATCATATCGGAAACCGTCCTTTGGCGCATTCCTTTTCTCTGCTGTTTCGTTGCGATTTTTTGCGCGTAAAAAGGCCGCCCGGTCAGGGAACGCCGATCCCGTAAGGAAGGCCGGCATGTTCATATACATTCGCCGCGCTTCCGGTAAAGATCAGCCGCACCGCATTCTCCCCATTTTGCAGAAGCTCTCCGATCTCAAACACATGGGGGCCAAAAAAGCTCACGCCCGCGGATTTGCCGTTGCAGAAGCATTCCGCCATTTCCTCTCCCCGGACCAGGAAGCGCTCCGCTCCCTTCTGTCCAGGCATCTCCTTTTGGAAACGATATTCATATACGGCCCGGTTCTCCATCCTCTCCGTCAGGACAAAGCGGTCTGTCCAGTCCTCCGGCTCCCGCAGGAGCTGTACCGGGAACCGTTCCGTTTCCGCCTGAACCGTTCTTTTCCGCCCGGTCTTTTCCGAAACGGCGGCTGTTTCCGCCGGCTCTGCAGCCGCAGCGCATGCTTCTTCCCGCTCCGCTGCGGCCAGCAGAACCTGGCAGGGCCGAAGCGCCAGCGGGAAGGCCGTCCCGTTTTCCGTCTGGCGGGAAGCCGCCCGGTATGCCTTGCCGGTCCACAGATCCACAAGGAGCAGGCCGCCCCGCTCCGACACGGTGACCTCCGTACGGATGTTTTCCGTTCCCTCATTGGAAAGCAGATACATCACCGTCCCCCATTTTTCAAGCCGGACCGCGCGCAGGCCGGGGCAGGCGGCGTCCGTCAGCACGCTCCTAAAGCCGTAAGCGCGGCGCTCCTCCCCTTCGACTCCCGTCGGCTCCCCGGCCAGTTCCTGCGCGGAACGAACCACCCGGACGCCGGAAAGCATCTTTTTCCTGCCCGGATCCTCCGCAAGAAAGTCCCTTACATCCAGCACTGCGTCATAGGCGTACTCCCGGATGCAGAGCCTTCCGTCCCTTACCCTGCATTCCGGAAGCAGGGCGATGGGCAGATAATGGAACTCCGTCTGATTTTCATACAGGCAGGCGATCTCCCGGTACGGTACCCGGTTGTTGTCGCACAGGACCGCGATGCGCGCGCCGTTGACGGAATCCGTCATCAGGAAGGAAAGCCGCTTGACATAATCGGAAAGCCTCCGGTAATGGGGCCACCAGATGTTGGCTGGCCCCACGTCTGGCGGCCGCTCCTCCTTCCGTTTTCCCTCCGTGCTGTAATAAAAGGCATGGGGGACGAGCAGGTTCACCCCGCGGATGGTCAGCCAGTTGATGTACCAGACCATGTCCCTTCCGGTGAAATGCCAGTCATACGGCCGCCTGCCGCACACGCCGAAGCATTCGTTGGCGTTTCTGCGTCTGCCCAGGTGCCTGGCGATATCCGCGCACAGCTTCGCCTGTACGGAATCCGCCTCCAGAAGCCCTCCTGTCTCCGGAGAAACCCGGCGCAGGATCAAATCCTGACCCGGAATGTGAAAATACAGCTCCTCCTCCACGTCGTCGCTGGCCTCCGGATGGCCCATGAGCGCGATGTCATGCGCCTCACACCAGCGGGAAAGCCTGGCATAAAAGATTTCCCGGAGATGCTTTTTGACCAGCCGGTGATAAAGCGCCGTCGTCCGGTTTTCCTTTCCCGTAAAAAGCCCTTCCAGCTCCGGAAGGCTCCCTCCGCCTTCGGAAAGTTCCCTCTCCAGCCCCGGCGTCCATTCCCGGTACGCGGCGGCGTTGCGCCCCAGCGCGCAGGGCTCATCCGTGAAAAAGGCGACGACGGTGTTCCCGAAGTATTCCTTCAGCTCCTCATAATAGCGGTCATGGGTCAGCCGGATAAAGGCGTCCACCGCGTCCGGGTTCAGGATATCCGCCGACTTTGGCGCGCCCGTCTCCCCGTCATCCTCCCCGAAATGAATGCCTCTTATGGTTCCCCCGGTAAAACCGTAGATCAGGTATTTGCCGTCCGGAAACCGGGTAATCACCTCCCCGCCCTCCGGCTTATCGGAAAGGCTGATCCCCTTTGAAGCGTAATCCGGATTTTGCGCTGCGACCATGCCATGCGCGGAACCGGAAGGATACATCCCCTCATCGTAAAGGACGATCTTCATCCCCAGGCAGTCCGCGCTCTTTACAATAAAACGGACCGCCTGAAAATAGGCGTCCGACAGATACGGGATATCCTCCGGGATCCCGATCCTGGGATGCAGCACGATGGCGTCTACGCCTTTTTCCTTATAATCCTTCAGTTCCCGCAGGATTTTTTCCTCATCCGGCCTGTCGTTGAAGAACCAGAACGGGACGGGAGAAAACTCCTCCGGCGGGTTTTCGATCGCCCGCAGAAGCTGCCCGCTTCCGTTCTTTTCTGATGTTTTTCCCGATATTTTTTCCGTTTCTTTTTCCATTGTTCTTTCCACCGTATGCTTTCCATTTGCTGTTGGTTATTCTAATCCAATCTCCGCCGTTTGTCGAGATGTTGATGTAAGCACTTTCATTCCCCGTCGATCAGTCATGTGACACGCTGTACAGTACAAACCGGCCCGGTACAGGAAAAGCCGCGCATGGGACTTCCCGTTCCCGGCATAGACTGTAGCAACAGACATTTTCCGGGTATCAGGTCTTATGTGGAAAGATTTCGTCCATCTCATACAGTGCAGGATAAAGCGGCTCCGTGAAACGGAAAATTATCAGGCCGTCGTCCGGATGCAGCTCATCAAGTCGGCGCTCTTTCTTTTCGGCGTCATCGTCTTCGTCAAATGTATCACCACCTTCGTTCCGGAAGCGGTTTCCGTTTCCAGCACCATCAATGGGCGGGAGCTTCCCATCTACTGTGTGGACACCCAGGAAAAGAAGGTGGCGCTGACCTTCGACGCGGCCTGGGGGAACGAGGATACGGGAAAGATCCTGGATATCCTTTCCCGGCACAACGTCCATGTCACCTTCTTCATGACAGGCGGATGGGTGGATTCCTATCCGGAGGACGTGAAGGCCATCCTGGCGGCCGGGCACGACCTTGGCAACCACAGCGAAAACCACAAAAACATGAGCCAGCTTTCCAACGATGAAAAGCGCCAGGAGATCGTGAGCGTCCATCAGAAGGTAAAGGAGCTGACAGGATATGATATGTTCCTGTTCCGCCCGCCCTACGGGGATTACGACAACGACGTGATCCGTACCGCCTCCGAATGCGGTTATTATTCCGTCCAGTGGGACGTGGATTCCCTGGACTGGAAGGACTACGGCGCGGACTCCATCATTTCCACCGTATGCGACCATAAGCATCTGGGATGCGGTTCCATCATCCTCTGCCACAACGGGGCGAAATTCACGGCCGAGGCCCTGGATGAGCTGATCACGAAGCTGAAGGGGCAGGGCTATGAGATCGTACCGGTCTCCGAACTGATCTATCGGGACGGCTACCATATGGACGCGGAAGGGCGGCAGCTGAAGGACGGCTGAGCCTTTCCCCGGCTGCTCTTCGACAGCCCCTTTTTCCCATACAAAAAGCCCAAAAAAGCGCCGTTTTTTTCTCCCTTTTTTCCTGTGCAAAAAGGATTTTCTTCCGTTTTTTCCTGTAATATAATTGATTTTGAAAGGTTTTTTCGGGGGATTTCTTTGGAAAAAAAGCCTTTCGGGGCACAGATTCCAGCAGTGATCAAAAGAAAGGGGTGAATTTATGGAATCGCTCATGCAGCTTGTTGCTATTCTTTCATTTCTCGCCGTGGTGATCGCTTTTGCCTTCGCCGCTTATCTGTATCTGTGGGTGAAAAGACAGCCCTCTGAAAACAGACGGATCCGGGAGGTTTCCGCTCTGATCCAGGCGGGAGCGAACACCTTTATGAGACGGGAATACGGCATCCTCGCCAGGTTCGCGGGCGCGGCGGCCGTTCTGATCTTCCTGTTCCTGCCGGAGCCTCTCTGGACGGGTAAGCTGACCGGGCCGGACGGCATCCTGATCCGGCATGCCGCCATGGTCATCGCCTATCTGGCCGGCACCGTCCTTTCCGCCATCGCCGGAAAGATCGGCATTCTGGTGGCAACCTCTGCCAACGGGCGGACGGCGGAAGGAGCGAAAAAAGATCTGAAGACCGCGTTTCTGATCGGCTTCCGGGGCGGCTCCGTCATGGGCCTTGCCGTGGTGGGCTTCAGCCTGCTCGGCGTCATGGCCGTGCTTCTTCTGACGGCGGACGCCACCATCCTGCTCGGCTTTTCCTTCGGCGCCAGCTCCCTGGCCCTGTTTGCCAAGGCCGGCGGCGGCATTTTCACCAAGACGGCGGACGTGGCGGCGGACCTGACCGGCAAGGTGGAGCTTGGGATCCCGGAGGATGATCCGAGAAATCCCGCGGTCATCGCGGACAACGTTGGCGACAATGTGGGCGACGTGGCCGGAATGGGGGCCGACCTGTTCGATTCCAATGTCGCCGCAATGGCTTCCGCGCTCGTCATGAGCCAGGCTCTGGACGGAGGGTTCGGCGCGAACACCGCCATGGTTTTCTGCTACGCGGCGCTCGGCCTGATCGCTTCCATCATCGGCATCGCCTGCGCACGGGTCGGGAAAAAGGGGAATCCCACCGGCGCTCTGAATGCCTCCACCTATTCCACCACAGCCATTTTCCTGGTGCTGACCGCTGCGGCCACCTGTTTCCTTGAGGGCTTTCAGTGGCGCATCTGGGGCGCTTCTGCGGTGGGCCTGATCGTGGGCGTGGTCATCGGCATCACCACGGATTATTTCACGGATGATTCCAGGCCCATCGTGCGGAAGGTGGCGCGTGCCTCCCGCTCCGGCTCGGCCTTCACCGTGCTTTCCGGCGTTTCCTACGGCTTTATTTCCGCCCTGCCCGCCATGGTGGGCATCGCCGTTTCCGCCCTTGCGGCCTACATGCTCTGCGATCCGCTGGGAGAAGGCTACGCCCTCTTCGGGATCGCCATGGCGGCTGTGGGCATGCTCTCCATCGTGGGCATGATCATCAGCAACGACGCCTACGGCCCCATCGTGGACAATGCCAGAGGCCTTGCGGAGATGGGAGACCTGGGCGAAGAGACCATCCGCATCGCGGACGAGCTGGACAGCGCGGGAAATACCGTCAAGGCCGTGACCAAGGGCTTTGCCATCGGCGCGGCGGGACTGACCGTCATTTCCCTGCTGGGAGCCTATATGTCCGAGGTCAACGAATCCCTCTCCGAAATGGGGCGGGAGCTTCTGACCGGCTTTGATATCATGGATCCCACCGTGTTTTTCGGGATCCTCATAGGCGCCTCCATCCCCGCCGTGTTCTCCGCCATGCTGATCCTCGGCGTGGATAAGAACGCCCAGCGCATGGTGGAGGAGATCCGCCGCCAGTTCCGGGAGATCCGCGGGCTGAAGGAAGGAAAAAAGGGCGTAAAGCCCGATTATGATACCTGCATCGGCATCGCGACGGACGGGGCCTTAAAGGAGCTGATCCCCGCCGGGCTCGTCGCCATCCTCGCCACCATCCTGGTGGGCTTCATCGGCGGCCCTTCCGCCATCGGCGGCTTCCTGCTGGGCAATATCATAAGCGGCCTTCTGCTGGCCCTGTTCATGTCAAACGCCGGCGGCCTGTGGGACAACGCCAAGAAATACGTGGAAGCGGGCAACGAAGGCGGCAAGGGTTCCGACGCCCACAAGGCCGCCGTCACCGGTGACACCGTGGGCGATCCCTTCAAGGATACGGCAGGCCCTTCCATCAACACCCAGATCACCGTGGTGTCTCTGGTGGCCTCCCTGCTTTCCGGCCTGTTCGCGGCGTTCTCGCTGTTTGGCTGAAAAATCAGCCCTTCACCATCCACCGGTACTGGTAGGGCGCCAGCTGCACCGCGGAGGGCTGCAGGCCTTCGCCGGTAAACAGATCCCGGTACTCCCCGGAAAGGGCGGGCAGATGGGCCTGCTGATGCTGATCGGAAAAATTGGCGAGGCAGACCAGCTCCCGTCCTTCCAGGGTGCGCCGGATGGCGAATACCTTCGGCGTGAGGGTGTCCCAGGTGGTCACCCATACGCCGGGGCCGAAGCAGGGCTCTTTCCTGCGGAGCTCTTCCATCTCTTTCAGCCCGTCCCAGATCTCCTGCTGCACGGTCCCGGGCACGGTGCGAAGCGCCGCGTTCTCCCAGTTAAAGGGGCTTCTGTGCAGATATCTGCTGTCCTGGGCCGTATCCGGATTTTCCTTATAGCTGTAATCGTTCACCTGTCCGATCTCATCGCCGCTTGACAGCATGGGAAAGCCCTCCAGGCTCATGCAGGCCGCGTGCATCAGAAGATCCCGGCGGATGCCGGTCTCCACCTGCGCCCTGTCCCCTTCAAAGCCGCCCTTCTCAATGCCGCACAGGCTGGCCGTGGTGCCGCAGCTTCTCGCGTCTCTGCTCACCGGATCAAAATTGTAAAGCTCCCCTCTGGCGAAGCTTCCGGGGAAAGACCCTTCATAGAATCGGTACAGATATTCCTTGTGAAGCAGCGGGTCGATCATCAGCCGCTTTTCCTCTTCCTCATCCAGCCCCCAGCCGATATCGTCATGGCAGCGCAGATAATTGACAAAATAACAGTTGTCCGGCAGGCTGTGGATCACATCCATCTGATGCTTCAGAAGCCTGGTGTCCTGGGTGGCAAGCGCGGCCCAGAGATTGACCATGCTGGAAACGCCGTAAAGCATGTGGCATTCCGGATGCTCCGGCGTCCCGAAATAGGCGGGAAGCTCCTTCGGGGCCATGACCACCTCTCCCTTCAGGATCACGGCCGGGCAGACCACCTCCAGCACCATGCGCAGCATGCGCACGATCCGGTGGACCTGCGGAAGGTTCCGGCAGCTGGTCCCAAGCTCCTTCCAGATATAGGGGACCGCGTCGATGCGGAAGATCTCTACGCCCAGGTTGGCAAGGAACAGGATGTTCGCCGTCATCTCGTTGAATACAACGGGATTCTGATAGTTCAGATCCCACTGATAGGGGTAAAAGGTGGTCAGCACATATTTTTTCATCTCCCCGCACCAGGTAAAATTGCCCGGCGCGGTGGCGGGAAATACCTGCGGCATGGTCTGCTCAAACTGAGAGGGAATGTCATAGGTATCGTAGCACTGATACCGGTCCTGATATTCCTTCTCCCCGGCCTTCGCCCGCATCGCCCACTCATGGGTGTCCGCCGTGTGGTTCATCACCACGTCCAGGCAGAGACTGATCCCCCGCTCCCGCAGCTTTCCCGTGAGGACCGAAAGCTGACGGTTGGTCCCGATCTGCGGATCCACCGTGCGGAAGTCCTCCACCGCGTAGCCGCCGTCGTTCATGGGGTGAGGCATCTTCAGAAGGGGCATCAGATGCAGATAGGTGATCTTCTGCTCCGACAGGTAATCCAGCTTCTCCGTAAGCCCCTTCAGCCCGCCCGCGAACAGCTTCGGATACATGGTGATCCCAAGCATCCGGCTCTCCCGGTACCAGTCCGGCGTCTCCTCCCTCTTTCTGTCCAGCTCCTTCAGCGCTGCGGAGCGCTTCGCGTAAAAATCCCGCATGCTCTCCACAAGCCGTCTGTATCCCGCCTCGTCGTGATAAAGCTCTTCGTAGATCCCGTGAAGCTCCGCTTCATGGCGCGCAAGGCGCTCCGCAAAAAGTCCTGTTCTGGTCATGCTTTTTCTTCTCCTTCTTTTATCTGTCTGTTTTCATCCTCTCTGACCTTTTTCTCCCCGTCCACAGGGATACAGAAGGTCACCAGGGTGCTCTCTCCTTCAATGCTCTGGATGTTCAGGCCGTACGCCTCTCCGTAGGTGAGCCGGATCCTCTCGTCCACGTTTTTCAGCCCGTAGCCGCCGGAATCCGTTTTCAGCAGGGTGGGAAGCTTCTCCTGCGGAATTCCCACGCCGTTGTCCAGGATCGTGAAGCGGATCTGATCCATTACCCTTGACACCGAAAGGAACAGCCGTCCCTTCTTCGGCTTGTTCGGCAGGATCCCGTGCACCAGCGCGTTTTCCACCAGCGGCTGCAGCAGCAGATTCGGCACATGGACCATGGGAAGCCCCGGATCCACCTGCCAGGTCACATCGAAAAGCTCCTCATGCAGAAGCTTCTGGATATCCAGATAGGAGCTCACGTTTTTCAGTTCGCTCTCCAGCGTGGTCTCCGACCTTCCCTTATTCAGCGTCGTCCGGTAAAAAACGGACAATAGCTGGGACATGCGGCTGATCTCCTCCTGTCCCGCAAGCAGCGCCCTGCTGTTGATCAGGGACAGGCAGTTATACAGGAAATGGGGATTGATCTGCGCCTGCAGGGCCTTCAGCTCCGCCTCCCGCAGCAGGATCTTATTCTGGTAATCCTCCTGGATCAGCCGGTTCAGCCGGTCCAGCATCTCCTGAAAGCTCTTGGTCAGATCGCCGATCTCATCCGGGCAGTCGTCCCGCACGTCCACGGCCAGGTTTCCGTTCTTGACCTCCTGAATGTGCCCGTAAAACAGATTGATCCGCTTCATGAAAAGCGCCGCCCAGAACCCGCTCATCACCACGATCAGGATCAGGCAGGCCAGGATGATCAGGACGATCACCGCGCTCATCCGGGAAATGGGCTCCGTCAGGAGTCGGGCAGGCTTTTCCAGAAGGATCTCCCAGTCCGCCAGCGTAGTCTTACTGGTAAGGGAATACCACCTTCCCCGCTCCCCTTCTTCGTCCGGCGTGTCGGCGCTGAAGGAATACAGAAGCTGACCGGGAGACGATACCTCCACCCTGCTGTCGCTGGAAACGCTTTCCAGCACCTGGAAAAAAAACTCCGGATCCAGCGTGATGCTGATGCAGTTTTCCGAGTAGGAGCGCACATATTTTTCATAGGGCTCCGGCAGTTTCTGGATCACGCACAGCGTGCCGTCCTCATTCAGATACCATGAGGGCCTGGCCGTGACCGCCTCCGGCGTGTACCAGCCCTGCGCCTCCAGGTCGGAAACCGGCCTCAGCTGCTTTCCGTGCGTCAGCCCGGACTGGGCGTTGTACACGGTGATCTGCAGCACCTCCGGGTGCAGCACGTAAATGCTGTTTAAGAACACATCGAACTCATAGTTGAGCTGTGAATAGGTATCCACGAGCTGCGAGGTGTCCTGAAAGGGAATGGTGAACACCACGTTGGAGGAGGCCAGATAGGCCAGAAGCCCCTCGTATACCCGGATCTGCGTATCCGTGGACGCCACCGCCGTCTGAAGGGCGGAATCCATGGCCCGGTACTCTCTCGTATACAGAAGCCGCACCGTCTGCTGATAGCAGAAGATCCCCATGACGCTCAGCGGGAGCATGCCCGTCAGAAAACAGATGACCCCCAGCTTCTTCCGGTACTTCATCCGCTGGAACCCGTTCAGCAGGCCTGTACGGAGCGCTGCGATTTTTCCGCCGATCTTCGATTTTTTCATCCTTCCTCATTTCCTTTTCCCGCGTCCAAAGGGACGCTTATTCTTCTGTCAGGAGACCGGTCCCGAAGGCTTCCTCTCTTCCTGTCTGTACTTTTCCGGGGAGGAGCCGAAGTATTCCCGGAAGCTCTGACAGAAATAGGAATAATTCGGATACCCCACCGCTTCTCCGATGTCGATCACCTTTCGGTTGGTCCCGGTGAGAAGGTCCCTTGCCCGCTCCATGCGGAACTGCCTGATATACTGGGAAATGCTCTTTCCCATGGACTTCTTGAACAGCCTGCTCAGATAGTCCGGCGTCAGGTATACGATGGAGGCCAGATGCTCCACGGACAGCTCCTGCCCGTAATTCGCGCCGATATAATCGAGCACCTCCAGGATCTCCCGCCGCATGACCGGCCCGGCGGAAAAGCTCCGAATGATGCCGGAAGCCAGCTTCTGCACCATGGATACGATCTCGGAAATATCCGGCTGCAGATACAGCTCGGAGATCATGGCGTCCAGCGTTTTCTTTTCTCCGCCCTTCCCGTCCGCGTAAGGGTACAGGGTGGTGAGAAGGTTGGAAAAAATGAATTTCACATAGATCTGGGACTGATTCTGCCTCGACCGGTATCTGGAAAACAGGCTGTCCAGCGCCTCCTGCAGCGCGGCCCCGTCCCGGTTTCCAAGCGCCCTTCTGATCTGAAGAAGCTGCCGGTTTTCATCCGTTTCACCATCCCCGCCCTCCTTCGCGTCCGCCGTCGTTTCCGCCGTAAACACATGCTCCTGCGGGGCCCAGAAGCGCCGTTCCATCTGCTGCTCCACCTCCGCGTAGGCGTCCCTGAGGGAAGAAAACGCTACAAGCGGACGGCTGAAGGACAGCCAGCAGGGGATCCGGAACGTCTCCTGGATATGGGAATAGATCTGTCCGCCCAGCTCCTGCGAACCCTCCGCCGGCGTGCGCAGCATGAGGAGCGCCTGATTCGGAGACAGGTTCAGAGATTCCATGTCCAGCTTCAGGACGCAGCGCAGGCTCTCATAAAATACGAAGGAATTGTTCTCCAGGAAATCGCCGTCAAAATCCACCAGGACCATGGTCCGAAACCGCTTCAGCTGGTCAAGGACAGCCGGCTCCGCCTTCGCGTGGTCAAAGTTTCCCGAAATGGAAAGCTGAAGCGCGTACTGAAGCAGGAAGGTCCGCCTCTCATCCCGCTCCCTGCGCGACGCCGCCTCCTCGTCCAGCTGTCCGATCAGCCCCTCCAGACTGCTTTTCAGATCCTCCGGGACCACCGGCTTCAGGATATAGTTTACCACACCGAGCGTCAGCGCGGTACGTGCGTATTCAAAATCGGCATAGCTGCTGAAAATAAGAAGCTTCATCTCCGGAAACAGCTTCTCCGCCTGCCGGATCAGCTCCAGCCCGTCCATCCGGGGCATCTGCACGTCCGTGAACAGGATGTCCGCCCCGCCCGTTTCCTTCAGCTTTTCCAGCGCCTCCAGCCCGTCTCCCGCCTCCGATACCTCCAGGGCAAGCCCGGATTCCGCGATCAGGAAGCGCACACATTCTCTTTCCGTCTTTTCATCATCTACCACCAGAATGCGATACATGTTCTTTTTTCCTCCGGCACTTTGTACACAGTCAGTATAGAATAAAAATCCCCCATTGTAAAACATAACCATCGTTTTCCGGAAAGAAAGCCGGATAACTGACATGTTTTCCGTTTTTTTGATATATACCCGTTTTCCCGGATTTGCTATGATACAAGACAGAAAGCATTGCGCGCTGCTTACATCGTTATCATGAATGGAGGAAGCAAAATGAAAAAGAGAACACTGGGCCTCATGCTCACCGCCGCGCTCGCCGCTGCCATGCTGGCCGGCTGCGGTTCCTCTGATCCCACGGCAAACATGTCAGAGGAAGAAAAGGCCGCCTGGGAAGCCGCCGCGAACGATCCCTACGGCAAATATCCGGAGACGGTGGTTTATACCACGGGCTACAACCTGACCAACCAGGGCGCGGATACCCTCTCCGGCACGCCTTATGAGAACGATACCCCTTCCGACAACGCCTACACCCGTTATCTGAAGGAAGTGCTGAACGTTCAGAACGAGAACGAATTTGAAGCCATCACCGGCGCGGACTATGACCAGAAGGTCTCCCTCGCCATCGCCAGCCAGGATATCCCGGACATCATGTACGTATCCGAGTATTCCACTCTGGTGGAGCTGGTGGAAAACGATCTGGTCGCCGACCTGACCGACGTATACAACAACATCGCCTGCGACACGGTAAAGGAAGCCTACGCCAGCTACGGCGAGGACAACAATCCGTTAAATACCGTCACCTTTGACGGAAAGATCATGGCGATCCCCAAGACCCAGTTGAGCGACGGCCAGGATTTCCTGTGGGTACGCAAGGACTGGATGGATAAGCTTGGCCTCACGGAGCCCTCCACCATTGACGAGATGGCGGATCTGCTGCGCGCCTTCATCTCCGGAGATCCGGACGGAAACGGCCAGGACGATACGGTTGGCCTTGTGGTACATAACGAAGTGTACGGCGGCTACCCCAACAACACCTTCGCCGTGGATAACCTTTTCACCGCTTTTGACGCCTATCCGGCCGTATGGATCGACGACGGCTCCGGAAACGCGGTATATGGCTCCGTACAGCCCGAGATGAAGGATGCCCTTCAGCTCATGAGAGACTGGTATTCGGAAGGCCTGATCGATAAGGAATTCACCACCCGTACCTATGACGACATCGTCGCCCTGCTCTCCAGCGGACAGTGCGGCGCCTACATCGGCCCCTGGTGGTCTCCCTTCAATCCGGCTCAGACCTCTACCTACGGCACCCAGGACGCGGAATGGATCAACATCTCCGCTCCGGTCGGCTCCGACGGAAAGATCAACGCGATCAACACCAAGTCCTACGGCGGCTTCGTCGTCGTACGCAAGGGCTATGAGCATCCCGAAGTTGCCATGAAGATCGTAAACGTGAACTCCGAATACTCCAAGCAGGACTTCTCCGATGCTTCCAAGGAGATCCGTGAGAACCAGACCATCGCCTACTTCAACTGGCCGCTTTACTGCGAGGTTCAGCCCGGCAACAACGCGGAGCTGATGACCCAGCATGTGGAAGCCGTCATGGACGGAAGCGCCGATGTTTCCACCCTAACCACCGAGGAACAGGGCTACTACGACGCGGCCCAGAGATATCTGGAAGCCGAGGCTGCCGGCCAGAAGGCGGACAGCGCGGATTACTCCCAGTATGTATCCCGTATCGTGGCCATGGACCGCATGATCGAGGAGCCCGCGAACTTCCTGACCCCTTCCTTCTTTGAGACCACGGACTCCATGTCCACCCGCTGGGCTTCCCTGGAGAAGCTTGAGATGCAGGCCATCCTGAAGATCATCGTCGGAGAAGAAGATCTGGATTACTTCGACCAGTTCGTATCCGAGTGGACCAGCGCCGGCGGCGATACCATCACCGAAGAAGTGAACGCGGCCATTCAGAAATAACTGCGACCCTCACTCACGATCGTGAATCCCAGACAGGGGCGGCCGGCCTGTGCCGGCCGCCTTTTTCAAAAAGGAGCTTTTCGCTCCCGAACGGAGGAAATCATATGAAGGAAAAAACTGCGGCCGCCAGACACCGGCTGACCAAAGAGGAAAAAATGTTCCACCTCATGCTCCTTCCCGGACTCATCATCCTTCTCATCTTCGTATTCGTCCCTCTGGCCGGATCGCTGATGGCATTCCAGGACTATGTTCCGGCAAGAGGCCTGTTCGGCTCCAAATGGGTGGGCCTGGAAAACTACGAATTCATCTTCAGCCTGCCGGACGGACGCCAGGTATTCATGAATACCCTGATCATCGCTTTCGCCAAGCTGGTGGTGAACATCTTCGTTCCCGTGACCTTCGCCATCCTGCTCAATGAGATCCGCCTGAAATTTTTCAAGCGCACCTTCCAGACCATCGTTTATCTGCCTCACTTCCTTTCCTGGGTCGTGCTGGCAACGGTCGTCACCAACATGTTCTCCCTGGGCGGCCCCTTCAACGCGGTGATCACCATGTTCGGCGGCGAACCCATTCAGTTCCTTGCCGACAACCGCTGGTTTCGGACCGTCATCGTGGGAACCGACGTATGGAAGGAATTCGGCTACAACTCCGTAGTCTATCTCGCCGCCCTCACCAGCATTGATCCCGGCCTGTATGAAGCCGCGAGCATCGACGGCGCGGGACGCTTCAAGCAGACGATGCACATCACCGTTCCCGCCCTGCTCCCCACCGTGGTCCTGATGACGGCCCTGAACCTGGGAAACATCCTCAACGCGGGCTTCGACCAGATCTTCAACCTGTATAACCCCATCGTCTATGAGACGGCGGACATCATCGACACCTATGTATACCGTATCGGTATGGTGGAGCGTCAGTACAGCATCGGTACCGCGGTCGGACTGATGAAGTCCGTGATCAGCTTCCTGCTGATCATCGGCGCCAACAAGGCTGCCCAGAAGCTTACCGGCTCCGGCATCTTCTGAGCGAAAGGAGGAATTTTCCGTGAAAAAAAGAATGAATCCGGTCACCATTCTGTCCCAGTGCATCATCTGGGCCGTCGTGATCATCCTCACGTTAAGCTGTCTGCTGCCGCTTCTTAACATGGTGGCCATCTCCTTCTCCGGAAGCGACGCCGTGGCGGCCAACGAAGTGGGACTGATCCCCAAGGATTTCAATGTCTCCACCTATCAGAAGCTGCTGGGAGACTCCCAGTTCTGGAGATCCTTCCTGATCTCTGTCGGCCGGGTCGTCCTCGGCACCCTGATCAACATGTTCTTCACGGTGACCATGGCCTACCCGCTCTCCAAGAGCAGGCACCGCTTCCATGCTAGAGACATCTACATGAAGATCGTCATCTTTGCCATGCTCTTTAACGGCGGCATCATCCCTCTGTTCATGGTGGTCAGCAAGCTTCATATGCTCAACACCATCTGGGCCCTGGTGCTTCCCGGAGCGGTTCCCGTGTTCAACGTGATCCTTCTGGTGAACTTCTTCAAGGGCGTTCCGGAATCCCTGGATGAGGCGGCCCGCATCGACGGCGCAAGCCCGATCCAGATCATGCTGAAGGTTTACCTTCCCGTTTCCCTGCCCGCGCTGGCGACCGTTGCCCTGTTCGCCATCGTCAACCACTGGAACGATTACTTCAGCGGCCTGATCTATATGACCAAGGCGGAGATGTATCCCCTGCAGACCTACATCCAGCAGCTTACCGTGGACCTGACCCAGGTTACGGACGCCAACCAGCTCAAGCAGCTGTCCTCCATGAACAACCGGACCTTCAACGCGGCCAAGATCGTGGTATCCACCATCCCGCTGCTGGTGATCTATCCCTTCCTGCAGAAATACTTTGTATCCGGCATCGTCATCGGCGCGGTAAAGGAATAAGGCCTGCGTCGGACAGCTATCAGAAAAGAGGAACCTATGGCAGTTCAGATTTCAGAAAACGGAAGGCTTTTTACCCTTCATACCAGAAACAGCAGTTATCAGATGTACGCGGATCCCTTCGGCACGCTGCTCCATCTGTATTACGGGAAAAGGACGGACGGGGAAAACCTGTCCGACCTGATCCTGCGCACGGACATGGGCTTTGCCGGAAATCCGCCCCAGGCCGGATCCGACCGGACCTATTCCCTGGATTACCTGCCCCAGGAGCTTCCCTCCAGCGGGGTGGGCGACTACCGGGACGACTGTGTGCGCATCCGCCATTCGGACGGCAGCTGCGCCGCCCAGTTCCTGTTCGACTCCTTCCAGGTGACGGAGGGCTCTTATTCCATCCCCGGCATGCCCGCCCTTTATGACACGGCGAAAGAAGCCGGACAGACCCTGACCATCACCCTGCGGGAGGCATGCTCAGACGTGCGGGTCCAGCTCCTCTACGGCGTTTTTGAGCAGTCCGACATCATCACCAGGGCGCTGAAGGTGGTGAATGCGGGAAAGACCCCCATCGTTCTGGAAAAGGCCCTTTCCATGAGCATGGATATCCTTTTCGGAGACTATGACATGATCTTCTTTGCCGGCAGGCACGCCATGGAACGCACCCTCTGCCGCCTTCCCGTTAAACGGGCCGGCGTCCATATCGGAAGCGTGCGCGGCACCTCCAGCCATCACTACAACCCTTCCCTGGTCCTGTGCAGCCCGCAGGCAGACGAGGACGCGGGAGACTGCTACGGCTTCTGCCTGGCATACAGCGGAGACTTCACCGCCTCTGCCCAGCAGGATCAGAGAGGCACGACCAGAGTACAGGCAGGGATCCATCCCGACCGGTTCTCCTTCCGCCTGGAGCCCGGAGAAAGCTTCCCGACGCCGCAGGCGATCCTGAGCTATTCCTCCTGCGGGCTTTCCGCCCTGTCGCAGAACTATCACCGCATCCTGCGGGAGCACATGTGCAGAGGCCCCTGGAAGCATGAGCGCCGCCCGGTCCTCATCAACAACTGGGAGGCCACCTATTTTGACTTTGATAAGGACAAGCTCCTTTCCATCGCCTCCCAGGCGGCAAAGCTCGGCATCGAAATGCTGGTGCTGGACGACGGCTGGTTCGGGAAGCGGAACGACGACAACAGCGGACTGGGCGACTGGTTCGTAAACACGGAAAAGCTTGGCGGCGCCCTGGGCGCTCTTTCCGAAGAGATCCACTGCATGGGCATGAAATTCGGCCTCTGGTTTGAGCCGGAGATGATTTCCGAAGACAGTGACCTGTACCGGGCCCATCCCGACTGGGCGCTGACCATTCCGGGCCGCGAGCCCAACCGGGGACGCAACCAGCTGGTTCTGGACATGGCCAATCCCGAGGTGCGCTCCTATCTTCTGGAACGGATGACGGACATCCTGTCTCACGCTCAGATCGATTATGTGAAATGGGACATGAACCGGAGCATCTGCGACGCCTACAGCAGCTATCTCGGGCCGGAACGGACCGGCGAGGTCTGCCACCGGTATGTGCTCGGCGTATATGATCTGATGGAATGCTTCCTTTCCCGCTTCCCCGGCGTCCTCCTGGAGGGCTGCAGCGGCGGGGGCGGACGGTTCGACGCGGCCATGCTCTACTACTCCCCGCAGATCTGGTGCAGCGACAACACGGACGCGGTCAACCGGCTGAGCATCCAGTACGGGACCTCCTTCTTTTATCCGGTCAGCGCGGTGGGCGCGCACGTGTCCGCCTGCCCGAACCACCAGACCGGCAGAAGCGTTCCCTTCCGCACCCGCGGCGACGTGGCCATGGCCGGCTCCTTCGGCTATGAGCTGGACCTGAATCAGGTTTCTGAGGAAGAAAAGGAGCAGGTGAAGGAACAGATCGAAGCCTTCCGGCATTTTTACTCCCTCACCCATGAGGGCGACTATTACCGCCTGACCGAACCGGGAAAGGGTGATTTCATGGCCTGGGAATTCGTGGATGAAAACCGGGAGCACGCCATGCTCACCATCGTCCAGACGGAAAGCTTCGGCAATCCCATCCCCATCCATACGGACGTAAAGGGCCTGGATCCCGCAAAAAAATACCGCTGCCTGATGAATGGAGCGGTAAGAAGCGGCGCTTCCTGGATGGGCGCGGGACTGACCCCGAACCGCATCCTGAAGCAGTATGAAAGTCTTGTGATCGAATTCGCGCGGGAGCCATAAGCCAGCCTCCTGGCTCCCGCACTGAGCCGGCCGCCCGGCAGAAGCACCGCAGCCACCCACCTTCCCCGGGCGGCTGCCGCTTCTGCCGGGCGGCCCTTTTTTTCTGTGCCGTGACTTCTGCCGGGCGGCCCTTTTTTTCTGTGCCGCGCAGCTCCGGACGGCTGCCGCGTTTGACGTATGCTTCCGGCGGCCGCCGCGCCTTCTCACACCTCCCGGCGCATTTCCCGCGGCCGCCTCCCTTCAAAGGGCAGCCTTCCTTATGCCTATGCCCTCTGCCCCTTCTCCAGCCTTCCGAACAGCCGGATCAGCACCACGACCGCCGCGGCCGCCAAGATGATCTCCGCCGCAAACTGCGCGTAGGCAAGGCCGTACAGCGGAAACAGCGCGTTCAGGATGACGAGGGCCGGGATCTCCAGCACCACCTTCCTGAGCACCGCGAAGAGAAACGCGTTCTTTCCAAGCCCCACCGCCTGGAACACGCCCACGGCCAGGAAATCCATGCACAGGAAGGGAAGTCCCAGACAGAAGCCGCGCAGGAACCGTGTCCCGTACGCCACGATCTCCGGGTTGTCCATGAACATCCCCGTCAGGAAGCCGGCTCCCACATAGTACAGGGCCGCGACGACGACCAGAAAAGTCACGGAGATCTTCCCGGAGAAGGTCACCGTTTTCTTCATCCTGGGCGTGTTCCCGCTGGCGTAATTGTAGCTGACCAGCGGCATGATCCCCTGGGACAGGCCCATGGCCACATACATGGGAACCATGTTGATCTTCTGGGTGATCCCCATGGCCGCCACCGCGTCCGAACCATAGGAAGCGGTAAAGTTGTTCAGAACCGTCATTCCCGTCACGTTGAGCAGGTTCTGGATGGAGGCCGGGATCCCCACCCCGCAGACTCCCAGCACGATCTTTTTCCTCAGGCAGAACATGGAAGGCCTGATGCAGACATGCGTATTCCGGCGCTTCACATACAGGAGCACGAAGAAATAGGCGCAGGCCACGCAGTTGGAGAGGAAGGTGGCAAGCCCCGCTCCCGCCGCTCCCATATTCAGCCCCCAGGGCAGGATGAAAACAGGATCCAGGACGATATTCAGAATACAGCCGCTCATAGTGCCGATGCTTGCATGCAGCGCCGCTCCCTCGGCCCTCACCAGATAGGCCATCACCACGTTCAGGATGGTGGGCGTGGCTCCGAACGCCACCGTCCATAACAGATACCCTTCCGTCGCCTGCCTCGTCATCTCATCCGCTCCCAGCACGCTCAGCACAAAGGGCTGGAAAATGAGATACAAAGCCGAAAAAAGCAGCCCGCAGAACACGGAGCAGTAAAAGCCGAAGGCGGAGCTTCTGTGTACCGTCTCGTAATCCCGGCTTCCCAGCGCCCGGCTCATCATGCTGCTGCTCCCCACACCGAACAGGTTATTGACCGCGTTGAACGCCAGGATCAGCGGCGCGGCCAGCGTCACCGCCGCGTTCTGAACGGAATTGTTCAGCATTCCCACAAAATAGGTATCCGCCAGATTGTAAAGTACCGTCACAAGCGAGCTTAAAATCGTCGGAACCGCCAGCTTCACCACAGCCTTTGGAATCGGCAGCTGTTCAAACAGCATGATCTTCTGTTGATCTTCCACTTCTGAAAACCTCCTGACAGCGAAATATTATTTTTATTATATCGCTGCCAGGAGGTTTTTTAAAGAATAGAAATCATAACATTTTTCTTAATAGGTTTTCCCCTGTTTCCTGTCGAACTCGGGATTGAAATAGTAAAAATTCTTCTCGTCCAGCCGTTCCTTCGTTTTTTCCAGAGCCTCTCCGAACCGCTGGAAATGGACGATCTCCCTCGCCCGCAGGAACTTTAACGGCTCCCTCACCTCAGGCTCGTCGATCATGCGCAGCAGATTGTCATAGACCGTCCTGGCCTTCTGCTCCGCCGCCAGGTCCTCCGTCAGGTCCGTAACAGCGTCTCCCTTGGACTGAAATTCCACCGCGCTGAAAGGAAGGCCTGCGGCCGCCTGGGGCCAGATGCCCGCCGTATGGTCCACATAATAGGCGTCGAAGCCCGCCTCCTTCGCCTGCTCGATGGTCAGGCTGCGGGTCAGCTGATAAACCATGGCGCAGATCATCTCCATATGCGCAAGCTCTTCTGTGCCGATGTCGGTAAGCAGCCCTCCCACCTCCTTCACAGGCATGGTATAGCGCTGGGAGAGGTAGCGCATGGACGCGGACAGTTCTCCGTCCGGGCCTCCATACTGGCTGATAATGAGCTGCGCCGTCTTCGGACAGGTTTTGGTGATCTTTACCGGAAACTGAAGTCTTTTTTCATAGGTCCACATCAGCGGCAGCCTCCTTCCCAGGGCGGCAGTCCCTTCTGCCAGAGCCAGCCTCTTTGCTCCGGATGTTCCGCATACAGCTCCGCCATGCACTCCGGCGTCAACGGATAAAGCTCCCGGGCAAATTCCCTCATCAGCTCCCGTTTTCTCTGTATCGCCCCGCGAAACAGAGCATGGGCCTTTTCCTCTTCCGGATGCGTGTCCAGATACAGCCTCAGGTCATCCGCATAAAAACCGGCTTCCTGAATTTCCCGCATCCTCTCCTCCCGGCTTCCGCCCTCTTCCGTCCGGCCGCAGACGCAGCCTCCCATGCTGTCCTCCCCGTCCGCCGCGAAAAACGGCAGATCCAGCTCCGGGAATACGGTTCCCCTTTTCAGGGCCTCCTCCCGGTCATATACATCGCCCCATTCCTGGACAGGAACGGCCGCGATGGCAAGCTTTTTCTGCTTCATCCTCCTGCTCCTTTCCCTGCGGCCCGCCGTTTCGCGGGACCGCTTTTTTCACCGCGTAGTATCAGGCCGCCGTCCATACGGCCGCCCATCCTTTAATATCCGCGGAAAAGGAAATCTGAAACGTGGAAATGCGAGGAAATTTTGATCTTCCAGGCCGGTTCCGGCCTGGAAAAGCCGGGATTTACAGCCGGACGGACTGGAAAGGAAGCCAAAAGCCCTTGCGTGCATATCCGAAACAGGATAAACTGTAACTGTAGCTGAAAAAAGAAAAAAGATGGAGGTTCCTATGAGGTATGAGGTAAAAGGAGACACGCTCCCCGTAGCGGTCTGCAGCCTGCAGCGCGGAGAATCGCTGTACTGCGAAGCGGGCGCCATGTCCTGGATGACGGACGGGATGCGTATGGAAACGGAGGGCGGCGGCATCGGCAAGGTATTCGGCAGGATGTTTTCCGGAGAAACGCTGTTCCGCAACAGATATACGGCGGAAAGGGACGGTCAGATCGCCTTCGCGTCCAGCTTTCCCGGTTCCATCGTTGCCGTAGAGCTTTCGGCCGGCCGTTCGATTATTGCGCAGAAACGGAGTTTTCTTGCCTGTGATGAAGGCGTGGATATGGAGATCTTCTTCCAGAAAAGGCTGGGAAAGGGCTTCTTTGGAGGCGAGGGCTTCATCATGCAGAGATTTTCTGGAAACGGCACCGTGCTTCTGGAGATCGACGGCTCCGCCGTGGAATATGAACTGGCCGCTGGAGAACGGATGGTCATCGATACCGGCCATCTTGCCATGATGGACGGAACCTGTTCCCTCGACATCGAAATGGTCAAAGGGGCAAAAAATATTTTCCTGGGAGGGGAAGGGCTGTTCAACACCTATATCACCGGCCCCGGAAAGATCGTCCTTCAGACCATGCCCATGCAGAAAACGGCCATGCAGCTGTATCAGTTCATGCCGCACCCTTCTTCCAACTGACGGATCCGGACAGAGGCTGCCGCCAGTCACAGGCCGGGCCGGAGAAACCTCCGGCCCGGCCGTTTTTTTTTGTTTTATTCCACTTCCACCTTGCTGTTGAAATGATCCAGCAGAAGAGCCAGCACGATACCCACAACGATACAGGCCAGGTTCACCGCTGCCGCCCCGGCAGACGTGAAACCAGAGAAGGGAATGATCATCACGGTAGCCGCGATGACGATGCCGATGATCCCGTGGAACGCGATGGAATAGAAATGGTCGAACAGGGCGTTGACCGCCTTTGCCAGGCAGATCACCGTCACCAGCGCGCCGATCCCGCCGGGGATCAGGACGCCGAAATCCAGATGTCCGATCCCGTCCACAAAGGGCGTATACAGGCCAAGCGGCATCAGCAGCGTGGAAAAGCTCATGCCGGGCGCGATCACGCTCAGCGCCAGGCAGAAGCCGCAGAACAGGTACCAGACGAAATTCGGGGTGATCGTTACATTCAGGAACGCAAGCGCCCCCAGCAGCACAAAAATAAATACCATGCATACCGCCATGGAGATCCAGGATCCCGTGCTTCTTCCCTTTTCCCCTGCTTCCCGGAACAGAGAAGGC
>DWUW01000320.1 GCA_019120525.1 Candidatus Eisenbergiella stercorigallinarum
AATCAAGTTGCGGCCGGTTGTACCGGCGCGGATGATTGTATTTAGGAGGAGCATTATTATGAAGAAAAAAATTGTAGCAGTTTTAACAGCAGCAGTTGTTACGTCCGCAATGATGGTTGCATGCGGATCCACCGAGACCACCACGGAGTCTTCCGCTCCGGTTGAGACCGTTGCAGAGACCGAGTCCGTTGTTGAAGAGAGCAGCGTAGAGGCTACTACTGAGGCGGCTACCGAGGAAGCTACCACCGAAGCAGCTACTGAAGAAGCAGCTACTGAAGAAGCAGCTACCGAAGCGGCTACGGAAGAGACCACCGAAGCAGCTACTGAGGAAGCTGCAACTGAGGCGGCTACCGAGGAAGCTACCACCGAGGCAGCTACGGAAGCAGCTACCGAGACCGTTGCTGAATAATGGAAGCAAGATAGGAATAAAAGCAACATACGCGAAAAGCGGTTCCGTGGGAGGCCCTTCGTAAGGAAGCGGCCTCCTTTCGGGTTTTGGGCCTGGCTGAGAAAGAAAGCCGGGTCTTTTTTTATAAGACAGGAAAAATCAGTCATAGCCCCTTGCAATCCGGACGGGGAAAACGTATGATTTTTTCAGGGACATAGCGCGGCTGGTATCAGCGGCAAAAGAAGAAGTCCGGAAAGGGAGAGGGTATGGACAGAGAAGTGAACATCCGTGTGGATGCGAAAAGCAGGCTGGGGAAGCAGGATCATCTGTGGAGATGGATCGGGTATGACGAATGCAATTATACCTGTGTTCCGGAAGGGAGGGAGCTGTTGGAAAAATTCGCGGCGCTTGGGGACGCGCCGTATTATTTCAGGAGCCATTTCATGTTCTGTACCGGAAATTGCCATGGGGCATACAAGTTCGGCTCCACGAATATTTACTGGGAAAACGAAAAGGGAGAGCCGGTCTATGATTTTACCTGGTATGACAGGATCGTGGACGCCTGGCTGCAGACCGGGAACAAGCCGTTCCTGGAGCTGGGCTTCATGCCAAAGGATCTGGCGGATCCCGGTTATCTGAAGCCGGTGGACGACTGGGGCTCCTACAATCAGTATAAGGAAACGGGCTGGAGCTGTCCGCCGAAGGATTACGGGAAGTGGCACGGGCTGATCCGGGCTGTGGGGGAGCATCTGAAGGAGCGCTACGGCGAGAAGGAGGTTGAAAGCTGGTACTTTGAACTGTGGAACGAGCCAGATATTTTCTACTGGAAGGGAACGGCAGCGGAATACTGTAAGCTGTTCGACTACACGGAGCATGCGCTTCATGAAGCGCTTCCGGGAGCGCGGCTGGGCGGACCGGCAGTGACCGGGATCTTCGAAGGCGGCCATGCGCAGAGATTCCTGCGCTTTTTCCTGGGCCATTGCCGGGACGGAGCGAATTTCTGTACCGGAGAGAAGGGGACAAGGCTGGATTATATCACTTTTCACGCGAAAGGCGGCGGCTTCCCGTTTGAAATGCATGCGAAGAAAGAGGTCCCGTCCGTGGAAAGCCTGGTGCGGCAGGTAAAGCTTGGGCTGGATGTGATCCGGGAATATGGTTTTGGGGACCGGGAGGTGATCCTGTCCGAAGCGGACCCGGACGGCTGGGCGGCCGGGGGCGTTTATGACAATGCCAACATGATCTTCCGGAATACGGAGTATTATGCCTCCTATGTGGCCTCTATCTATGATAAGATCGACCGGCTGGGCGCACGGTACGGCGTCCGGGTACGGCCGCTGGCATGGGCATTTCTGTTTCCGGGCGAGCGCTGCTTTGAGGGGACGCGGGCGTTTACCACACAGGGGATCGACAAGCCGGTATTCAATCTGTTCAAAATGTACGGATCGCTGGGGGATACGAAGATCGGCTTTGAAAGCGACGGGGCGAAGGGCCTGGATTTCCTGGATCAGCCGGCGCGGAGCACAGGAAGCGGCGGACGCTATACCGGGGAAGGGGAGAAAACGGATGTGTCCGGTTTTGCCGTGCGCACGCAGGAGGGAGAGATCCAGATCCTGATCTACAGCCACTGCGACGACCGCGACCGGACGGAGGATCAGCGGGTGCGCCTTGCCGTGGAGAATCTGGAAACGGAGCAGGCAACAGTAAGCCATTTCCGCATTGACGGGGAGCATTCCAATGCCCGGACGGAGTGGATCCGGCAGGGAAGCCCTCTGTATCCCCAGGGGGAGCAGTATGCGGCGATCAAGGCGAGGGACGGGCTGGAGCAGCTATGGGAACCGAGAGAAGAGAAGATTTCGGAGGGCAGGCTCACGCTGGAATTTTCCATCCCCGCCCACGGGGTATCGCTGATCCGAATCCGGTAAGAAGGGAGAAAAGCAGAGAAAGAAGAAACCATACGGGCTGCCGCCGCATAAGATGGGGATATAGGAAAAAGCCTTGCAGCCGGAGGGAACCGTGCCTACCTGGAGCCTGTGTATGATCGTAAAGGATGAAGAGGCAGTCCTGGAGCGCTGCCTGAACAGTGCCGCTGCCCTGGCGGATGAGATCGTGATCGTGGATACGGGATCGTCTGACGCCACGAAGGAAATTGCCGGGCGGTTTACCGATCGGATCTATGATTTTCCGTGGAAGGATGATTTCGCGGCGGCAAGGAATTTTTCTTTTTCCCTGGCGGAGGGGGAGTATGTGATGTGGCTGGACGCGGACGATGTCCTGCCGGAAGACTCCCTCCGCCTCCTGCTTGCGAAGAAAGCGAGCCTGTCCGGGGATGTGGATGTGATCATGCTGCCCTATGAGACCGCCTTTGACGAAACGGGAAAGGCGGTCTTTTCCTGTGAAAGGGAACGCATCATACGAAACTGCGGGCAATGTGTCTGGACCGGGGCCGTGCATGAAGCGATCGTGCCTTTCGGAAGGATCCTGCGTCTTCCGGCGCCCATCCGGCATGAAAAACGGGGAGAAGGGGACCGGGACAGGAATCTTCGGATCTATGAACGGCTTTTGAAGGAAAACCGGCGGCTGGACGCCAGACAGCAGTATTATTACGGCAGAGAGTTGTATTTTCATGAGAAGTACGCAAAGGCGGAGGCGGTTTTGGAAAGGTTCCTGAAGGAACCGGACGCGTGGATCGTCAACCGGATGGAGGCGGTGCGCCTGCTGGCTTACTGCCGCTATCGGCAGGGGCGGGACCAGGAGGCCTTTGAGACGCTTTTATCAGGGCTTGGGCTGGGCGCGCCGCAGCCGGAACTGTGCTGCGACCTGGGAAAGCATTTTCTGGACAGGGAGCAGTACGGGGCGGCGGCGTTCTGGTATCAGGCCGCGCTGGCGTGGAGCAGGAGCGAAGCTGCCGGATGGACGGAGACGGACGGCGGTTTTGCGCAGTTGGACTGCAGAGGGTTCCTTCCCTGCATCCAGCTGTGTGTCTGCTATGACCGGATGGGGGATCACAAACGGGCGGAGGCCTATAATGAACGGGCGGGCTCGTACCGGCCCCTGTCCCCATATTTTTTGCAGAACCGCCGGTATTTTGCCCATTTGAGAGACGCCGGGTCTATGGCCGGGGATTGACTGCTGCGGCCGGGAGCTTTCCCTGACGGGCAGCTGCGGCCGGAATGGCGCACAGGAACCGGCTGCCGTCCGAACGCATATGGTATCAAAAAAAGAAAGGAAACCGTCCCTGTATTTGCGGAGACAGTTATATTTTCCTGCACGGAGACGGTTCATGAGGTAAATGATGGAGAACGGGGATATAAGACAGTTTGGGGATTCTACAGAACAGGGAGCCGAGCCCCGGGGAAGGCAGCGTTGTGTTCCCTGCAGCAGCGGGCCGACCAGACGCTGCAGAAAGCGGCCCAGGCAGGCTCCGTCCTGTACCGGCCCAACGGGCCCGACAGGAAGCACGGGTCCAACGGGAGCTCCCGGCCCAACGGGTCCAACGGGAAGCACTGGCCCGACAGGAAGCACAGGCCCAACCGGAGCTCCCGGCCCAACGGGTCCAACAGGAAGCACGGGCCCAAACGGAGCCCCCGGCCCGACGGGAAGCACCGGCCCAACGGGAGCCCCCGGCCCAACGGGCCCGACAGGAAGCACGGGTCCAACGGGTCCGACGGGAGCTCCCGGCCCAACGGGTCCAACAGGAAGTACGGGCCCGACGGGAAGCACCGGCCCGGCCGGAACGGCTCCGGCAGCGGAATATCTGTCCGCCTATTCCGTTCCGGCTTCTCCCGGAAGTCCCGGGACGCCGCTGGTTTTCGACCTGAACGGGGAAGCTGCGGGGACGGCGGTCTCCCATGCGGAAAGAAGCGGAAGCTTTCTTCTGAATGAGCCGGGCGTCTATGCGGTTTCCTTCCATGGGACGATCTCACCGGCATCCGGGGATACGCTGCCGCTGAACCTGATGTTTACCCTGGAACAGGATGGGAATCCGGTTTCCGGCGCGGCGGCGCAGGAGGTGCTGCAGACGCAGAATCAGTATTCGAGCCTTTCCTTTTCGACCGTGGTATCCGTCACGGATCCGCCGTCCACGCTGACGGTGAGCGGGCAGGGAGGGAATTTTTTCTACAGCGATGTGGGAATGAATGTTTATAAGATCGGATAGACGGCCGTCGGGACCGGCTTTCTGAAGAAAGCGCTCCCGGTGGCTGCTCAGGCCCGGCGCTGCCGCAAAAGGCGTTCCGAGAGGCGGTTCCCGATCCATCCGGCGAGGATCCCGAGCAGGATGCCGAACAGCACGTCCGTGGGATAGTGGACATAGAGATAGAGCCGGGAAAAGGCGATCAGGGAAGCCAGGATGAGGGCGGGAATGCCGATTCTTCTGCTGTTTCGGAAAATGGCCGAGGCGGATGCAAAGGAAGCATAGGTATGGCCGGAGAGAAAGGAAAAATCCGTCGGCGGCGGGATGAGAAGCTCGACCGCCGTATTGACGGCAAAGGGGCGCAGTCTCGCCACCAGCGGCTTTAAGATCATATTTCCCGTGACCAGCATGAAGAGCAGGGCGATGCCGGAAGCAAGCCCTGCCTTCCGCGTTTTTGGGAAAAGAAGGAGCAGGACGGATAACACGATCCAGATCAGCCCTGCGTCTCCCAGGGAGGAGACGCGGGGGATCAGAAGGTTCAAAAAATCATTTGCGAGGTACTGCTGGATCTGGTCCAGCAAAATCAAGCGGATATTCGCAATCCGCTTCGCTTCTTGCTCATAACCGAAAAAGCCGATTGGCGGCTTTTCCGGTTATATTCCCAGGCCATAGCTCTCCTTTTTATCCAGGTAACGTTTGAGGACGATGTAGCAGATCAGGTGGCAGGCGGCGGTAACGGCCCAGGACACCGGATAGGACAGATACAGGACGAACAGGGTGCGGTCCCACTGGAACACGGTGAAGATCCACAGGATCCGCAGGCCGCAGGCTCCGGCGATGGAGACCAGCATGGGAAGGATGGCGTAGTTCAAGCCGCGCAGGCTTCCCACCAGCACGTCCATCATGCCGCAGAGGAAATAGGTGGTGCAGATCACGCCCATCCGGATCAGGCCGTATTGGATGACCTCGGCGTCGGTGGAATAGATCAGGAGCAGCTTGTCGCCGAACAGGTACGCCAGGTTCCCGAAGGAGCAGCCTACGATAAAAACAAGGATCTCGCACAGGATCAGGATGCGGGTGATCCGCTTTTTGTTTCCCGCGCCGTAGTTCTGGCTGGTGAAGCTGATGGAGGTCTGATGGAAGGCGTTCATGGCGGTATAGATGAAGCCCTCGATGTTGCTGGCAGCCGTATTTCCCGCCATGGCCACGGAGCCGAAGGAATTGACGGAGGACTGGATCAGCACGTTGGAGATGGAAAAGATCGCGCCCTGCATTCCCGCGGGAAGGCCGATGCGGATCATCAGGATCAGGCGGGTTTTATGGATCTTCAGTTTGTTCAGGTGCAGGCGGTACATGCCTTCCTCGCGGATCAGGCAGCGCAGGACCAGAAGGGCGGAAATGCACTGGGAGATCACGGTGGCGATGGCCACGCCGGCGACGCCCATATGGAAAACGATGACGAAGACCAGGTTCAGGATGACGTTCACCACGCCGGAGGCGAACAGGAAGTACAGGGGGCGTTTGGTGTCGCCCACCGCCCGCAGGATGGCCGCGCCGAAGTTGTAGAGCATGGTGGCGGGCATACCGACGAAATAGATCCGCATGTACAGCGTCGCCTGATCCAGCACGTCGTCCGGCGTGCCCATGAGGGTCAGAAGCGGCTTTGCCAGAAGGACGCCGATGAAAATCAGGATCACGCCGCACACCAGGCTTAGCAGTACGGAGGTGTGCACCGTTTCGCTCACGGCCTTTTCCTGCTTCGCGCCGATGTAGTTGGCGCAGAGCACATTGGTGCCCACGGAAAGGCCGATGAAGACGTTCACCAGCAGGTTGATCAGGGAACTGGTGCTTCCCACCGCGGCGAGGGCCTGGTGCCCGGCGAACCGTCCTGCCACAATGATGTCCGCGGCGTTGAAAAGAAGCTGCAGGATGCCGGAAAACATGAGCGGGATGGCAAAGCGGAGCAGCTTTCCGGTCAGCGGCCCGTTGCACATGTCGATTTCATAGGACTTTGTTTTCATGATTCAGAAGGATCCTCCCTTTTGTATGATCTGATGCGGCGTCTGTGTGACTTTACATAAATTTTACATCGGCCGGAGGGGCGGGACAAGAGAAAGAATTCTTTTTTTAAAGAGGGGCAAAAAGAAAAGAAAACGGGTTGACAGAAGACTGCCATTCTGTTATATTCTTACTAGAACAGATAAAACAATATCTGTTTTCTTTCATGAAAAAAGACAACGAACTTTCAGGAGGGCTTGTGTATGAACATTTCCAAATTTACACAGAAATCCATGGAAGCCGTGGAACGGTGCCAGAAGCTGGCTTACGAATACGGCAACCAGGAGATTGAGGAAGAACATCTGCTCTACGGCCTCCTTACCATAGAAGACAGCCTGATTTTAAAGCTGATCGAGAAAATGGGGATTCAGAAGGAGCATTTTGTAAACAGGGCGAAGGAAGCCATTGAGAAGCGTGTGAAGGTGCAGGGCGGCCAGGTGTATGTGGGCAAGGACCTGAACGTGGTCCTGACCTCGGCGGAGGACGAGGCGAAGCAGATGGGAGACGAATACGTTTCCGTGGAGCATCTGTTCCTGTCCATGATCCG
>DWUW01000321.1 GCA_019120525.1 Candidatus Eisenbergiella stercorigallinarum
TAAGAGCTGCCTGCGGTTCCTCTGAAGCTCCCGCGCTTTCCGCCGGTGCGGACGCTACGTTGGAAACCTGCGCCGCTTCAGAAACTGCCGGTACGCTTCCTTCCCCGGCCGGAGCCTCCTGCGGGGCGGCCGTATCCAGGACGCTCGCCACGCCCACGCCATGGTCAATGGCGGAAGCTACCTGTCTCTCTTCCACATGCTCCACAACCTCGGTATCGATCGCCGCTTCCCCGACTCCCGTCGCACCGGCCTCGATATCCTCTGAGGTGACCGCCGGAGCCTCCGGCGTTTCCTGCGCTTCCGGCTCGCTGGGAGACGCTTCCTCCCGAGGGGCTTCCTGCGCCTCTGAAAGGGAGCTTCCCTCTTCCAGCACCAGGCCGACACCCGCCGCTGGAAGATCATAGGATACACTGGACGCATTCGTGTGTGCCGCCGAACCAAAAATGATCACTGACGCTGTCAGCGCGCAGGTTACGGCTTTCACCCGTGTATATTTCATGTGTTCCTCCAGTTTTTACTCCAACTGTTACATTTGTTACGGAATTGTTACATCTGAGGACAACTATACCACCCGCCCATTCTTTTGTCAACCTTTGCCAAGGTTCCAATATTTTGTGCCCGGTTCCGGGAAATCCCCATAAATAAAGGAAAAACGGAGGTTTTATTCCCCCGTTTCCCTTTTGTGAACATTTTTTGAATTTTTTAATAACATGTGCAATTATTATATTTTTTATTCATAAATCTGATTTTTTTGTAATATTTCATCAATTTCTGTTCTGAAGGAAGGCCTGCGCGCTCTCCACGGCGTTCGCGCCGTCCGCCACCGCAGTCACGATCTGGCGAAGCCTCTTCGTCCGGATATCCCCCGCCGCGTAAACGCCGGGCATGCTGGTAGCGCAGTCCTCGCCGGCGATCAGGTATCCCTTCTCATCCGCCGCGATGTTCCCAATGAAAGCCTCCGAGTTGGGACGGATGCCCACCGCGATAAAGACGCCCTGGACCGGGAGCTCGGAAACCTCCCCGGTTTTCTTTGAGCGCAGGGAAAGGCTCTGCACCATATCCTCCCCGCACACGCGCTCCACCACGCTGTCCCAGATCACCTCCACATTGGGGAGAGCCAGCATGGCCTGCTGCAGGGAACGCGCCGCGCGCAGGCTGTCGCGTCTGTGGATCAGATATACCTTCTCGCAGCCTCTCGCCAGGAAAATGGCGTCCTCCACGGCCACGTCGCCGCCGCCCACGACAGCCACAGTCTTGCCCCGGAAGAAAGCCCCGTCGCAGGTGGCGCAGTAGGAAACGCCCATCCCGGCCAGCTCCTCCTCTCCCGGCACGCCAAGATGGCTGTGCACGGCTCCGGAGGCGATGATCACTGCCCGTCCCTCATAGTCCGTCCCATCGGTCAGGACCGTTTTATAATCTCCCTCGTCACGGATCCCCGTTACGTCCGCTTCCACAAATTCCGCCTGCATCTTCTCCGCATGCTCCCGGAACTTCATCCCCATGTCGAAGCCGTTGATGCCGGGCAGCCCAAGATAGTTGTCCACCTCATAGGTGTTGAGCACCTGCCCTCCGCTCATGGGATTTTTCTCTATTACGAGCGTGGAAAAACCCGCCCGCCTTCCATATACGGCGGCGCTCAGCCCGGCCGGGCCGGAGCCGATAATGATCAGATCGTACATTTCTTTCCTTCCTTTCCGGTTATTTCCCCGGGCTGCGCCTTTGGCCGGTTCTCTTTCCTGAACAGGCTTTCCCCGCCGCCCGGTTTCTTCCATTATAATGGCTTTCCCGGAGCGTTTCAAGGCCGCTTTTCTGAGAGGCGGAAGGCCCTTGGCGGCGCGGGAGGCTTTTACGGAGGGGCGGATACTGTCACGGATCGGCCGTAGCTGTGATTCGGAAAAATCCCGCATATCTTTCTGTTGGAAAGTGTGGTAGTATAAAAATGCGCAAAGGCGGAGAATCAGATCCCAGAAATAAATCTCTCATGAAAATGTTCAATATGATCAATATCGGAGAACGTTCCGGCAGCGGTGTCCCACTCATATTTAACACATGGGAAGATCAGGGATGGAATGAGCCGGTAATAGAAGAACGTTTTGATCCGGACAGAACGATCCTGTCGCTTGTCTTTTCTCCAAAACAGGCGAAGAAAAACAGGCGAAGAAAACAGGCGAAGAAAACAGATGATAATATTAAAAAAATACTGCTTTATCTGGAAAAGAATGGAGAAGCAAAAACAAAAGATATTTCTGCCTGTCTTGGTCTCAGTCCATCAAGAACCCGGGCCCTTCTTTCCGAAATGGAAATGATTGAGGCGCTTGGCACAAATACAAACAGGCGCTACCGTTTGAAAGATCAGGACTGACGATCCTGCCCGTCAGGCAGTTTCGTCCGCCCGGGCCACAGAAAAGGAGAATCGTGATGGCAGAAAAAGCACTTGTCACAGGAGCATCCCGCGGGATCGGAAAAGCGATCGCAAAAAAGCTTGCGTCAGAAGGATACGATCTGTATCTGACCTGTCTGCATTCGATGGATGCCTTAACAGAATACGCGAAAGAGCTGGAACGGAAATACGGCGTTTTCTGCCTGGCGTTCCAGGCGGATATGGGAAACGCATCCGACGTGGAACGGCTGTTTGAAGCCGCTCCTGTCCGCCGTCTGGATGTGCTGGTCAACAATGCGGGGATTTCCCACATCGGGCTTCTGCAGGACATGACGCCGGAGGAATGGGACCGGGTGTTTTCCACGAATGTGCGAAGCTGCTTTCTCACCTGCCGGAAGGCGATCCCGCTGATGCTTCAGGCGGGACGCGGCCGCATCCTCAACATTTCCTCAGTCTGGGGCGCTGCGGGCGCTTCCGCGGAGGCCGCCTATTCCGCCTCGAAGGGAGCGGTGAACAGCCTGACAAAAGCGCTGGCAAAGGAACTTGCCCCCAGCGGGATCCCGGTCAACGCCCTTGCCTGCGGGGTGATCGATACGGATATGAACCGCTGCTTTTCCGAAGAGGAACGGCAGGCGCTCACGGAGGAGATCCCAGCCGGGCGGTTCGGGACGCCTGAAGAGGCAGCCGATCTCGCTTTCCGGATCCTGGAAGCGCCGGCCTATATGACCGGCCAGATCATCACCCTGGACGGGGGATGGATCTGAGGCAGCGCCGGACAGCGGGGGCAGCCGCCGCGCCGCTGTTCTGGCAGCGCGCCGGTTCCTGCCCCCGCCGTTATTGCAGCGCTCCTGGTTCCAGACGCCCTGCCGCCTTTCTGTAGTCGCGCGGCGTCATGCCGAACAGCACGCGGAATTTCTTATTAAAGTAGGAAATATTATGAAAGCCGTTTTCCAGCGCCGCTTCCATAACGGGACGGTCGGTTTCCGCAAGAAGCTGCGCCGCGTGATAGAGGCGGCAGCGGTTGATGTATTCCACACAGGTCATCCCGGTATATCTGTGAAAAAAGCTCATGAAATGGGCCCGGCTGAAATGGCAGAGGCCGGAAAGCTCATCTATGGTCAGCTCTTCCATATAATGCGTCTGGATATGGGAAAGAACCTCCTTCAGCTTTTCTGCGCGCTCCAGGCCGGCCGCGGGGCGTCCGTTCTTCACCACAAATCCGTACTGATAGGCCAGGCGGAAAAGCCGGAACAGAAGCTCCTTCCGGTACAGCTCCTCCCCTTCCCGCCTTTCTCCCCCTCTTTTCAACGTGCTGGGCGCAAGCCGGTCCGAACCGTTGGCATCCTCCACGCCGGAAAGAAGCTCCTTCAGGCAGGACAGGAGCTCCGCATGGCCGGGCCGGCCCGGATGGATCACCGGCACAAAGGAATATTTCCCCGTCTGTATCGGGGCAATATACCGGATGGTACAGGCATCCGGGATCTGCCCGCCCAGCAGATCCAGATGAAAAACCAGGCTGTCGGAGATCATTTCCGTCCCGGCAAACGCATGGGCGGAATGAAGCACATGGGGGGAGATCAGCAGGATATCGTCTTTCTGAACAGTAAAACTTTCAAAACCGATATCATACCGGATGCTCCCCTCTTCGATCCAGGCCGCTTCCATTTCCTCGTGCCAGTGAAGCGGCAGCTCCCGGTAGGAATACGGCGCGACGCAGCGATAACGGCGGACAGGCATCAGAATGTCGCCGTGGGCTTTTTCTCTGTACGCTCCGGGCTGTATTTTTTCCATATCTGAAAATTCTCCTCCCTTTTTTCCGATTATACTACACGCACCGGCCCATGTCACGCGGCGGCGTCTTCGGAGGATCTGCCAAAAGGCTCCCCGGCGCTGTTCACTGCAAGGACAGCAAGCGGCAAAAGGCTCCCGCCTCCGCCGGATCATCCGGCAGGAGCGGGAGCCTTCTTACTTTGGCTTTTCGTATTCTGCTTCCGGTTACTCCGCAGCTTCCGCGGCAGTTCCGGTTTCTGCGGTCTCCGTCTCAGCGGCCGCGGTTTCTGTCTCAGCGGTTTCTGTCTCAACGGTTTCTGTTTCGACGGCCGTGCTTTCTGCCTCAGCGCTTTCCGTCTCAGCGGCCGTGCTTTCTGCCTCGGCGCTTTCCGTCTCAGCGGCCGCGCTTTCCGTCTCAGCCGCATCCGTTCCGGCCTCCGTTTCCGTCACGGTCTCCTCCGGAACGGTCAGGTAATGAAGCTCTCCGGCCACATCCGTTACGGTGCAGGCGGCGGAAATCTCCGTCACATGTTCGTTTACGATCTCGCTGGAAAGAAGATATCCGATGGATTCGTTGGTGGCTTCCTCGTCATTCTGCCTGGAAAGGAACTGCACCACATAGTATCTGTTCAGGCTCTCCGACTCCAGGACGGCGATCTCCCCTTCCTGGCGCGCCTCGTCAAACAGCCAGTCAGCGATGGCCGTGGGCGCTCCGTAATAAGATCCCTCTTCGGTCAGGCTGCCCTCTTCCTCTCCGCCATAGGTATCCTGCTGGGCTTCATTCGCGTATTCCACGCAGAGATCCTCAAAGTCCTCTCCCGCATCCAGACGGGCGGCCATCTCATCTGCCCGGACCTTCAGCTCGTCCATGGCGGCGGCGATCTCTTCCTCCGTCATGCCGGCCTCTTCCTCTGCGGCTTCCGTTTCCTCAGAAGCGGATCCCTCTGCGGCGGTCTCTTCGGTAGCAGCCGTCTCTTTTGCGGCGGAAGTCTCCTCTGCCGCGGTTTCCTCGGAAGCGTCCTCATCTTCCACTTCAAAATAGAAGCTCCGGTAGGTTACCGTGTCATAGATGTCCTTATTTTCTTCATAATAGGAAGCGATCTCCTCCGCCGGGGGCTGGTTCTCCTCCACCAGATGGTTGTAATAGGCGTTGGCCAGCATGTTTTCCTCAATGATGGGCTCCACTCTGGACTTCGTCGCGTACTCGCCGTACAGCATGGTATAATAATCGTTCTCTGTAACGGCAGCGGATTCCGCCTGGGCGGCCATCTCCGACTCATAAGCGGCAAGATCTTCCGAACTGTTATATTCGAAGCCGCTCTCCTTCGCCTCGTCCACCATTGCCTTGACCTGCTGCAGCTGCGTTACGGCGGCCTGGTCGAAATAGTCCTTCCAGGTCATGTTCTCATTGCCGGGATAGGTCTGCCCATCCAGCGGCATGGTGGTATCCAGTCCCATAATGGACGCATAGGAGCCGTACATGCCGAGATAATTGTTGTAGGAATTGCTGAAATAATAGTTGTATTCCAGCCTGGTCACGTCATGCCCCCCGACCTTAAAATAAGTCTGGTTCAGCACCTGGTATCTGCTGTAAAACGATGTGGCGAGAGAAAAAATGATCGCCACAGCGATCGCTGCCAGGATCACAATGCTGATGATCCGGAAGCGCAGCCAGGATCTGCGTTCCTTTTCCTCTTCTTTTTTTCTTTTTTCCACGCGGCGGTCGTAGCGGGTTACGACCTTGTCGCTCTGTTCCTCTGTCTGCTTTTCCTTAGACATGTAAGTTTCCTCCTTGCATTTCTCCAAACAGTATATTACACTTTCCGGAATGCTTCAACCGGAAAATGATTTTTTCATTTCAAAAGCCGCCCGAAGGCAAGCGCCAGAAAGATCAGGCCTCCGGCCCAGGAAAAATCCCGGCGGCTGCGGGAAGCGAGCAGCCTTCCCAGGCCCTGTCCGCCCGCCTGCGCCGCCAGGCCGGAGAGAAAGCAGACGATCAGGGTAAAGCCGACGGGAAGATGCAAAAACGCGGCGAAAGTCCCGGCCGCCAGGCTGTCTATGGACATGGCAAGGCCGAAAAAAACGGCTTCCTTTACGGAAAGGATGCGGTTTTTGTCCGCGTCCGCCTCCGATGGGTTTCCGTATATGCTCAGGATGAAGCGGAGCCTGGAAAAGGAAAACTGAATGTCCTTACGCACGCCGCAGCGGCGGTTGATGTAATTTTTGATCAGGGAGTCGGAAAGCCGGATACAGCCGAGAAGAAAAAGGCTGACAAAGGCGACGAGGCGCACCAGGGCCTCCGGTACAAGCGTCCGCAGCAGTGTCCCAAAGCCGAGCGCCGCTCCCAGGCAGGCGGTGCTGACAGCGCTCATCAGCGCCATCTTCTTCCCGTCTATGTCCACGCCGTCCGCCCCGTACGCCATGCCCGCCACAAAGGTGTCCGTACACAGGGCAAGGCAGAACAGAATTGCCTGAACCATGAATTTTTTACCTTTTTCTTTCAGTATATTCCCGCTTCGACAAAATTGCGCCGGAAAACGGCGGCCGTCCTTTTTTGAGGACAGCCGCCGTCTCCATATTTTCCTGCCGTATGTATTTTTCCCGGGCCTTCCTGTCCGGCTCAGCCTTCCATGCGGGCCCTGATGTAGGTTTCCAGAAGATCCACCGTCCGGTCGATGCCAAGCCTGCTGCTGTTGATGGACAGGTCATAATTCCTGGAATCCCCCCATTTCCCCTTGCAGTAATAGTTGTGATAGGACTTGCGCTCCCAGTCCTTCCGGGACATCATGTGCTCCGCTTCGTCCTCTGACAGACGGTAGAGGCGCATGATGCGCTCCCGCTTCACTTCCCAGTCGCCCAGGACGAAGATCGACACAAAGCCCTCGTTTCCCTTCAGGATCGTCTCCGAGCAGCGGCCCACCACCACGAAGGATTTCCCCTCCTGCGCCATTTTTTTCAGATAATCGAACTGCATATTTGCGATATTTTCCTGGATGGAGTTGGAATAGCCCCGCACCGTCCTGGAAAACAGGCGGTTTTTCGGGCGCTCGTCATATTTTTTGAGGGTATCGCCGCCCACGTTTTTTTCCGCCGCGATATGCTCCAGCAGGTTGTTGTCATACAGATCCAGTTCAAACCTGCGCGCGAGCGCTTCCGCGATCACATGTCCCCCGCTTCCGAACTCCCTGCTTACGGAAAGAATCAACCGTTTCCCCATAGGTACACCCCTTTCTCAGAAATATCTGACGTAAATCGCGATCATGGAAAACAGCACCACCAGCACCGTCGCGGGCGCAGCGTATCTGCAGTATTTTCCCCAGCCGATCACATGGCCTTCCTTGGCCGCCACGGAAATGCCCACCACGTTGGCGGACGCTCCGATGGGCGTGGCGCTGCCGCCGATATCCGTCCCCATGGACAGTGACCAGGCCAGCACGGACAGATCGACGCCCTGCGCGGCGGAAAGGGACTGGATCACGGGGATCATGGTAGCCGCGAAGGGGATGTTGTCCACGAACGCGCTTGCCACCGCGGAGATCCAGAGCACGATCGCCACCATGATCATGGCGTTGTCTCCGCTCACCTGCGCGATGAACGCGGCGATGAGCTCCAGGATCCCGGTCTGCTCCAGGCCGCCCACCACCACGAACAGCCCGATGAAAAACAGAAGGGTCTTATAGTCCACTTTTTTCAGAAGCCACAGAGCGTCCTTTCCCGCCGTTACAAGCGTCACCGCGCCGATGAAAACGCCGATGGCCGCCACGGTCAGGCCGGTCTGGGCATGGGTCACAAGCAGGACGACGGCCGCCGCGAAGATCGCGCTGCTGACCGCAAAATCCTTCCTGTTCTCAATCGCGTCCTTCGGGTTGGGATAGGAAACCTCCCCTCTTTCGGCCACGCTCTTTTCCAGCTCCCTGCGGAAGCAGAAGAAGAAGTAAAGGATCACCAGGATCAGGGAAAACGCGGCGATCACCCCCGTATTGGTGATGAAATCCGCGAAGGAATATCCCAAAGAAGTCCCGA
>DWUW01000322.1 GCA_019120525.1 Candidatus Eisenbergiella stercorigallinarum
GAAAAAGTATTATACTGTAGGCGCACCAGAAATCGCAGGAAAAGGAGGTTGAAGAAATGACCGGCATTACGAAGGAAATGACGATCGGCGAGATCCTGAGGACCAATCCGGCTGTGGCTCCCGTTCTGATGAACGCGGGGATGCACTGCCTCGGCTGCCCTTCCGCACAGGCGGAGAGCCTGGAAGAGGCCGCGATGGTTCACGGTATTGATATTGACGAGCTGATGAAGGCAATTGCGGAGGCTTAATTCCGCATGAAAAAAGAGCGGCGGCGCTTGATGGGAAGCGTCAGCCGCTCTTTTTTCAGATCCTGCTGAGAACCTGCAGGGCACGGTCTTTTACGATCAGTTCACAGTGTTCCGCCCAGAATGCCTCGCCGCCGGGCGTGTATCTTTCCTGTTTCCCGTATTCGGACAGGCAGTTGCAGAGACGGCCGAATTCCTCCGCCGTATGTCCCAGGCTGGATACGGTCAGGAGATAGCGTCCTCTTGCGGCATCCTTGTAAAGGGAATTGGATCCGCCGTAAGAACCCTCCAGGATATGGGCAAGGCGTGTGATGTGACGGAGGGAATCAAAGGAAAAGACCCTGCTGATCCGCAGATTTTCTTCCTTCCCCTTTTTATCCGCATCCGTGTCGGAGGAAGGCTTCTGCGCTTCCTTCGTGCCTGCCTGGGAGGCGGCACGGCCTTCGTGGATACGCCGGAACAGGTCGAGCACATCATCGGCTCCCTCGTTCAGCTCCTGGATCATATCGTCCAGGCTGTCGTCGTCATGCACGCTGGGAGCGAATTTGGAGAAACGGGTATCCAGCTCCTCCGGATCCTCCACCTTGGTGATGATAAGGACGATACAGTCCGAATTCAGAGGGATGGCCTCGATCATGAGAGGGATATCCTCCGCTTCAAAGCCGAACTTAACCGCTGCCTGCTGCATCATATCGCGAAAAAGGCTCTTGGCCTTTTCAGTTCCGTACGCGAGTTCGCTGATCTTCAGTTCCCTGTCGGCAAGGTCTGCCCTTGTCAGGGTACAACGGATCTGATGGTCATTTACTTTCTCAATTTTCATTATGATCACATCCTTAATATTAAAGATATTGGAATGCCTTTTTTTGTGTGACTGAAAAGACGTAAAATGAACATAATTTACAGTATCTGCGATTACAGATATATTATACTGCACCCGGATAGAAGTCAAGCGCCCGGATGGGGTTTCACTTTTTTTTTACAAATTGCTTGCCAATTCGCCGGATATCGGATATAATCTCTCTAAAGATGTTTCCGGGCAGTCCATATCAGAAGGAGGGAAGCTGCATCCGGAATTTTCCAAACTCATATTTTAAGCTGATTTTGCAGGAGCGCAGGTTTCATAACCGCTCCTGTATCTAAACCACAGCGGACGGCAGGAAAGAGCCAGTCACGCTGCTGCCTCATCCATATAGTATGAGGAGGTCTTACAGGCTTATGTGCCTGTCGGGAAAGAAATCATTTCCAAAATTTTTCACCTGGTCCGTAAAGTTTAATTCAAAAAAGTACATGGTTTGTTTGCGCGTATCTATCAGAATTCCGTGATATGCGTCCGGAAGCATCTTTCAGGCTGATGAAGCATCGCCGCCGCATGAGCAGAGGGCATGGGGTTATATATCACATCTTTTTGGCATACCGTCCGGAACGGTGCTCTGATTGTCCCTTTGCGCATACAGGGAGGAAATATGTCATGAACGACGATGAGATCGAGCTCGAAAAGCGTTTGAAAGAGATCACCGGACAGGGTGTGGACCTGTATCTGGAAGGGAAACCGTCTTCTCCCGAGGAGATCGCGAAGAAGTATTTTGTCTGTGAAGATGCCGTTTATATGCCGGATTTTGTCACGGATGAGAAGGGGAAGCTGACCCAGGTCAGATACGACAGGGTGAAGTGCCCTTAGGGATTTCACAGACGCAGGAGCTTTCTGTCTGAAAACAGAGTAAAATGAATGAATGTGTCCGGCAGCCGCGCGATGCGGGCCCCCGTACCGCTGCCGCAGGAGAAGGCCGGATATCAGCTGCGATGGAAGAAGGTACGATTTTTGTACGGAGGAACATGTAAAAATAGGTAATGACGATGTTTCAATAGTCTGCTATAATAAGGGCGGTCAGGAGGTTACGGAAGATGAAAAAAGCAGTTCCGGTGATCATCGCGATCGCCCTTATTTTTTTGATTGGCGCCATTACGTTCGGGATGAAGGTCCTGGAGCATTTTTCTTATTCCAAAGAACGGATGGATCTGAACGGTTATTTCGGGCTGGACGCGGCGGATGAGGCCGCGTTGGTGCTCAACGACGAGATCCGTGAGGAAAAGGGCGTTGTGAAAGACGGCAGGTGCTATCTTACGCTGGAGACGGTGCATGCCTTTCTGAATGACCGGTTTTACGCGGATTATAACGAAGGCTGGCTGTTGTATACCACGCCGGGCGAGATCATTTACGCCAGGGCAGGAGAAGCCGGGGAGGACGGTTATGTCCCGGCCTTCCTGGAAGATGGGGTGATGTACGCGGCCCTTGATTATGTGAAAAAGTATACCAATTTTTCCTATACCATGTATACGGATCCGAACCGTGTGGTATTGACGACGGTGTGGGACGAACATCAGACGGCGGAGATCAAAAAGGATACGGCGGTCCGTTATCAGGGCGGGATCAAGAGCGACATTTTGACGGAGGCCGGCGCGGGAGACCCGGTTACCGTCCTCGATACGATGGAAACCTGGAGCAGGGTAGCTACGCGGGATGGTTTTATCGGTTATGTGGAGAATAAGCGCCTTACAAATATGCGCAGCGAGATGCGGATCCCTGTGGCCGATTATCAGGAGCCGGAGTATACGTCCGTCCGCAGGGACCATAAGATCAGCCTGGGATGGCATCAGGTGACCAGTGAAGCTGCGAATTCCACCCTGTCTGAGGTACTTGACGGCGTGAGCGGGATGAATGTGATCTCCCCTACGTGGTTTTTCTTGAGCGACAATGAGGGAAGCTTTGTCAGCATCGGAAACGGGGCCTATGTACAGGAGGCGCATGCGAGAGGGCTGGAGGTATGGGCGCTTGTCGATAATTTCACCTATGATGTGGATATCAGGGAGATCCTTTCTTATACCAGCAGGAGACAGAAGCTGATCGGAGG
>DWUW01000323.1 GCA_019120525.1 Candidatus Eisenbergiella stercorigallinarum
CATGCTGAAGGAGCAGCCCCTGGATTATCTGCTCTTCGGGAGCGCTTCCGGTGTGAAAAGCTTCCTGGACGGCCTGGAAGAATGCTTCCGGGGAAAGGAATTCCTGGAGGCTCCCGCATCCGGCCTTCCTGCGCTGCCCTGGCGCGCGGGCTGTATCGGCCCCTGGTGCCGGAAGGCCTGGGAGGAGGAAACGGGAAGGCCGGGAAGGTTTCCGGCTAAGCTCCCGGAAGCGTTTATGGCGGAGGAATTCAGTATAGACGGCCTGGTCCGGGCAGTGGCAGCGGACTGGCGGACGCGCCGGCCGGAAAACGCGTCGGCGGGTGCCGGGGACCGGGCAGAGACCAGGCAGAAAAGAGGAGATGTGCCATGCAGAGATTTCGCAGATTGAGAAAAAACACGGTAATCAGAGAAATGATGCGGGAGACCAGACTGCATCCGAAGGATTTTATCTATCCCATTTTTGTGGCGGAGGGAGAAAATCTGAAAAATCCCGTGGCTTCCATGCCGGGGGTCTTCCAGTATTCTGTGGACCGGCTGGACGGGATTCTGGAAAAAGTGCGGGAAAGCGGCGTTTCCGGCGTCCTTCTGTTCGGCATTCCCGCCCATAAGGACGAGGTGGGAAGTGAGGCTTACGCGCCGGACGGGATCACCCAGCGGGCGGTGAGGAAGATCAAAAGAGACTTTCCGGAGCTGTACTGCATCGTGGATGTCTGCCTGTGCGAATACACCTCCCACGGCCACTGCGGACTGGTGGAGGGAGACTGCATCCTGAACGACGAGACCCTGCCGCTTCTTGCGAAAATGGCGGTGAGCCTGGCGCAGGCAGGAGCGGACATGATCGCGCCGTCCGATATGATGGACGGAAGGGTGGAGGCCATCCGCGCGGCTCTGGATGAAAACGGTTTTGCGGACATCCCCATCATGGCCTACAGCGCGAAATTCGCTTCCGCCTATTACGGCCCCTTCCGGGAGGCCGCCCATTCGGCTCCCGGCTTCGGCGACAGAAAGAGCTATCAGATGGACCCCGCAAACGGACGGGAGGCCATCCGGGAGATCGAAGCGGATATCGCGGAGGGAGCCGATATCGTCATGGTCAAGCCGGCCCTGGCCTATCTGGATGTGCTCAAGGAAGCTTCCCTCGCCTTCGACCTGCCGCTTGCGGTCTACAATGTGAGCGGAGAATACGCCATGGTGAAGGCGGCCGCCGCCAACGGCTGGATCGATGAGAGAAAAATCGTGACCGAGAACCTGACGGCCATGAAGCGGGCGGGAGCGAAGATCATCATCACCTATCACGCCCTGGATATGGCGGCCTGGCTCAGAGAGGACGCATGATGGGAAACCCTGCGGCGGGGAAAGACCCGCATGGAAGTTTTCGTATTTTATTCCGAACATTCAGGGAGGGTATATCGATGAATGAAAAATCCGAACAGCTTTATGAAAGGGCCTGCAGACGGATGCCCGGCGGGGTAAACAGTCCGGTGCGTTCCTTCCGCTCCGTGGGGAAAACGCCCTTTTTCGTGGAAAAGGCGGCGGGCGCGTTTCTGATCGACGCGGATCACAACCGGTATCTGGATTATGTATGCTCCTGGGGGCCGGGTATTCTGGGACACGCCCATCCGGCTGTCATCGAGGCGGTGCGCAGGGCCTGCGAAAAGGGGCTGACCTACGGCGCGCCCACGGAAAAAGAGGTGGAGCTTGCCGAGCTGGTGCACGAATGCGTTCCCTCCATGGAAATGATGCGGCTGGTCAGCTCCGGTACGGAGGCCTGCATGAGCGCCATCCGCGCGGCAAGGGGCTTCACCGGACGGGATAAGATCGTCAAGTTCGAGGGCTGCTACCACGGCCATTCCGACGGCCTTCTGGTAAAAGCGGGGAGCGGCCTGATGACCGAATCCATCCCGGACAGCGCCGGCGTGCCCGCAGGCTATGCGGAAAATACCCTGCTGGCGGCCTACAACGACTGCGGGAGCGTTTCCCGCCTGTTTGACGCATATAGGGATCAGATCGCCTGCGTCATCGTGGAGCCCGTGGCGGCCAACATGGGCGTGGTGCCGCCGGCGGAAGGCTTTCTTTCCTTCCTGCGGGAAATCACAGAAAAGAACGGCGCGCTGCTGATCTTTGACGAGGTGATCACCGGCTTCCGCCTTTCCCTGGGCGGCGCGCAGGAATATTATGGGATCCGTCCGGACCTCTCCGCCTTCGGAAAGATCATCGGAGGCGGCATGCCCCTTGCGGCCTACGGCGGTCGCAGGGATGTGATGAGCTGCATCGCGCCTCTGGGGCCGGTCTATCAGGCGGGCACCCTGTCCGGCAATCCGGTGGCGGTGGCCGCCGGTCTGGAAACCCTCCGACAGCTCATCGTCCATCCGGAGATCTATAAGGAGATCGGCCGGAAGGCCGGAAGGCTGGAAGAGGCCTTCCGGGAAAAGGGCCTTACCGTCAACCGCGTGGGCTCCCTTCTTTCCTGCTTCTTTACGAAGGAGCCGGTTACCGACTACCGTTCGGCGCTTCGCTCCGATACGAAGGCCTTTGCCGCTTATTTCGCCAAAATGCTGGAGCGGGGCATCTATGTGGCGCCCTCCCAGTTTGAGGCCATGTTCGTCTCCGCGGCCCATTTCGACGAGATGATCGAGCGCACCTGCAGGGCCATCCGGGAAGCGGTGTAAACGGCCGGAAACGCCCGTGCGGAAGCGGACCGGATGGCCTGCGCCCGCTTCCATGCAGGCGCTTCCCTCAGACCGTGGTTTTCCAGAAGCCGTGCAGGTTACAGAAGGCGTAGGCGGCCTTCGGCGCGTCGCCCTCCTCTAGGGTAAAATGAACCGCTGGCTCCTGCCCCGGAGCCATCTGAGCGCGGTAGGTCCGGCCGTTCTTCGTGCTCAGGCTGACCCAGCCGATGCTGTGCTCCTCCGTCATGGGATGAAAAATGCTGCCCACCTTTACCGTTACCTTCTGCCCGTTTGTTTCCACCACAGGCAGATGCTTTTCTCCGGCCGCGGCGGTGCTTTCCGCAGTGTTTGGAGACAGCGGTTCAAAGGGACGGCAGCAGTCCGGAAGCGCGGCGTCCGCGGCGCCCTCCAGCGCCTCCAGAAGGACGGTTCGATTCTTATCCGTCAGAAATACAGGTTCCGTTTTCATGATTTCTTCCAATCCTTTCCGCCGCAGAACGCGGCTTTTTTCTTTCTCATTTTCCCTCTGTCTGGCATCTTTTATACAGGCGCGTGTTTTACCGGGAATGATTTTTCCCGCCCGTGAAAAGCAATGGCGAAATAACGGAATTACGTCACAAAAAAAACGCTGTTTACAATCCGCATGAGGGATGGTATTCTGGATGAGAAAAGCCCTGTGGAAAGAAAAAGAGACGGGGCGGAAAGGTTTTTAAAAGGAAACGGACAATGGGAACGAAACTGACAAAGCTTGAAAAAAAGCGGCTTGGCATCTTCGCGGCCGCGGCCTTCGGTCTGCCTCTTGCGATGGGCGTGCTGATGGGAATCAATTTTTACAGAGGAGCGGATGTGAGCGCCTTTCCCAATGCGCAGATGTACTATCCCGCGGCGGGCGTGATGCTGGCGGTGCTTCTTACCAGGAAGCCGGAGGAAAAGGTCCCGGTGAAATTCTATACAGGATTTCTGATTCTGACGGGGGTTCTGATGGCGCTCTGCGTGGCGGGCGTATTCCTCCCGCAGATTGGCATGGCGGCGCCGGTCAATCTGGCGCTCATCGTGGGAAGCCTGATTTCCTGGGTGCTTCTGCTTCTGGAGAAAAAAGAAGTCCGAAAGAAATACGGTCTCAGCTGGGGAAGGGGAGCGCAGGGAAGCGAAGAAGGAGAAAGCCGGGAAGGCCGGCAGGGCATCCGCCCCTGGCTGTGGATCCTTTTGTTTTTATTCCTGTATTTCCTGCGTATTTTCCTGAATTATGCGGTGGAAGGTATGCCGGGCGCGTTTTTTGCGCCCTTCGCGAACCCTTATGTGTGGCTGAATCTGGCGATGCTTCCGCTTAATTTTTTCATGGTCTATACCGCGTTTTTCGGAGAAGAATATGGCTGGAGAGGTTTTTTTCAGCCCATTCTTCAGAAACGGTATGGGAAACGGCTGGGCGTGCTCATTCTGGGCGTGTGCTGGGGCCTGTGGCATCTGCCGATCAACCTGTTTTATTACAGTCCTGACACCTGGCTGCAGAGCGTGCTTACCCAGCAGACCACCTGCATCGGACTGGGCATTTTCTTCGGCCTTGCCATGATGAAGACGAAAAACATATGGGTTCCCACGATCATGCACTTTTTCAATAACAACCTGATCGCCGTCATGGCCGGAACCGGCGACGTGATCAGCGGACAGGTGATCCGCTGGGTCGATGTGCTGCTCCTTCTGGTATTAAACGGCGTGCTGTTTGCATCCTTTATTCTGGCGAAGGAGTATCGGAAGGAAAAGCAGCCGGAGGATTCCTGGATCGAGGGAAATCTGGGTGACTCTGACCGGTGATGGGAATTTCCGGGCGGCAGCTCTGATTTTGGTATTGACATCCCCTCCCGCCGGTGATATCCTGTGACAAACAAAGAAGAGGAGAAAAGTGCCGCAGGCTGGCGGTTCCGCTACGTCGGAACGGTTCTGTCTGGCATTGGAACAGGAAGAATGTACAGGAATCAGACCTTACAGCTTCACAGGGACGACGATCGAGAGCGCCTGTATCCGTGATTGAATTTTCAGCAGAAACTCATCACAGGTACAGACGCTTTACGTGCTGTACCTGTGTGGCAGAGCTTTTTTCGGGCCGGATCCGCACAGCAGCTGCGGACCCGGTCTTTTTATATTGTGCGG
>DWUW01000324.1 GCA_019120525.1 Candidatus Eisenbergiella stercorigallinarum
TGGCGGTGGGAGAGGATGAGATCCTTGGACAGGTAAAGGACGCGTATCAGTTTTCCCTTGAGAAAGGATGCTGCGGATATGAACTGAACGCGGTTTTCCAGGGAGCGCTTGCCTGTGCCAAGAAGATCAAGACGGAAACCATGCTGTCAAAGACCTCGGTCTCCATAGCCACCCTGGCCTGCGCGGAAATTTTCCGATTGGAAAAGGAGAACGGCCGGGCGGAGAAAAGGGGGAAACCTGACGGGGAGGAGCTTCAGGTGCTTCTGATCGGAGGAAGCGGGAAGATGGGGAGCAGCATCCTGAAGAATCTGCTGGGGCGCCGGGGTATCCATGTATACGCGACCCGCAGAAGCCATGGACTGGGGGAGCCGGAGAGCGCCCGCCTTACCGTTGTGGATTATCGGGAGAGATACCGGTTCCTGGAACGGGCGGATGTGATCGTCTCCGCTACCGACAGCCCGCATTATACGCTGACGGCAAAAGAAGCGAAGAGACGCTGCGCCGCCTGCTTTCCGGAGAAGGAAAGGCTGTTCCTAGACATTGCCGTTCCGGCGGATATTGACCCCCAGGTCGCTTCCCTGCCGGGCTGCCGGCTGGTGGGGATCGATGCGTTTGAGGAACTGTCGCGGGAGAACAACAGAAAGAAAAAACAGGCGGTCCTGGACGCGCAGGAGATTCTCGGGGAAGAACTGGAGGAGCTGTATAAGGCGCTCCTGTTTCATGAAACCGCGGGAAGGCTGGATCGGATCCGGGAACGGTTCGCGGGATATTCGGTTGACCGTTTCCTGTTTTTCCTGAAGGACCGGCTGGACGCGGCGTCCCTGAAGGCGGTCCTGGATGCTTTGAAGGAGGGGGACTGATGGCGTATTTTCCTTTTTATATGGATCTTTCCGGGAAAAAGGGAGTGATCCTGGGCGGCGGCCGGGTCGCGTCCGGGAAACTGAAGACGCTGCTTGCGTTTGGGACGGAGATGGTCTGTATTTCTCCGGTGATCTGCGAAGAGATCGAACGGATGGCCGCCGGAGAGACAAAAAATGCAGGGGCGGTGCGGCTGGTTCGGAGAGAAGCCGTAGAGGCCGATCTGGAGGGAGCTTTTTTCGTGATCGCGGCGACAGACCGGCGGGAGATAAATGACTGGGCGTCCGCTCTCTGCCGGAAAAAAGGGATCCCGGTGAACGCGGCGGATGACCGGAAAAACTGTACCTTTTATTTCCCGGCCCTGGCCCATGACGGGCCGGTGACTGTGGGGATCTCCACGGGAGGTTGCAGCCCTGCAGCCGCGGCCTGGCTGCGCGGGCAGGTCCAGCGCATGCTGCCGGAGGGGCTGGGGGATATGGTGGAAAGGCTGGGAAGGCTGCGGGAGGCTGTCCTGGAACGCGTGCCGGATCAGAAACAGAGGGCGGCGATCCTGACGGAGCTTTTCCTTTTCTGTGAAAAAAAACAGTTTCAGGCGGAAGAAGGAGATCTGGAAGAATATCTGTCACAGCTTCTTGGAAAGGCGGACAGAGGACAGGAATGAGGTAGAGATGGACAGAAAGACAGTGAGGATTGGCACACGGGGAAGCCAGCTTGCGCTGATACAGGCGGCGCTTGTGGAAAAGGCGCTTGCGGCGGCCCGGCCCGGCCTTCGGACAGAGCTTGTGATCCTGCGGACAAAGGGAGACCGGATACAGGATAAGCCGCTTTCCCAGGTGGGACAGAAGGGCGTTTTCGCGTCTGAACTGGAAGAGGCGCTCCTGGACGGACGGATCGATCTGGCGGTGCACAGCGGAAAGGACCTCCCGGTGCGCCTGGCGGAGGGGCTGGATATCCTGGCGGTGCTGCCCCGGGCGGATGCCAGAGATATGCTTGTGCTCCCCGCGCGCGGCCCGGAGCAGGCCGGAGGCGGCCGGACGGGAGAGGATGGAGGGGAGGCGCTTTCCGTTCTCGCGGCTCTTCCGGAGGGAGCGGTGATCGGGACAGGAAGCCTGCGCAGACAGCTGTATGGGAAACGTTTCTGTCCACAGGCCTGTTTCCGGCTGATCCGCGGAAATGTGGATACCAGGCTGAAAAAGCTGGAGGACGGTGGATACGACGGGCTGATCCTCGCCAAAGCCGGGCTGGACCGTCTGGGCATTCCAGAGCGGGAAGGGAATCGGTTCCGTTTCCTTGCGCTGCCGGAGGAGCAGTTCCTTCCTGCCGCGTGTCAGGGGATCATTGCGGTGGAAGGGCGCTGTGAGGAGGAAGGGATCGTGAGCCTGCTAGGGGAGATCGACGATCCGCTGACCCGGCTGGCTTTTGAGACAGAGCGGCGGGCGCTTTTGCGTTTCGGGGCAGATTGCAGCGCGCCGGCGGCGGCCTTCTGCCGGACGGCGCGAAAGGACGGGGAAAGGCGGCTGGAGCTGTCTGTGATGTACGCGGGCAGGGAAGCATCCGGGGCGGCCGGGGAGAAGGACTGCCTGTCGCTGGCAGACAGGCTTTGCGAGGAAGTGAGAAAGGAACCGGGCAAGGTATGGCTGGTAGGGGCGGGCTGCGGCGGGCCGGAACTGATCACGGTGAAGGGGCTGTCCCTGATCCGAAGCTGCGACGTCCTGCTTTATGACAGTCTTGCGGCAAAGGAGCTGATCCATGAGACGAAGCCGGGCTGTGAACGGATCGATGTGGGAAAACGGTACGGCGGGAAGGTTTTTTTACAGGGGGAGATCCATGCGCTCATGATCCGGTGGGCGAAAGAAGGGAAAACGGTGGTGCGCCTGAAAGGGGGAGATCCCTATGTATTCGGCCGGGGCGGGGAGGAAATGCTTGCCCTGATGGGAGCCGGCATTCCCTGTGAAGAGGTTCCGGGGATTTCCTCCGCTTTCGCGGCTCCTGCCGCGGCGGGGATCCCGGTCACGCACAGAGGGATGAGCCGTTCGGTCACCGTCATGACGGCCTCCAGCCTGACGGGTGGCGGGGAACGGCTGACGGAGACGGACTACGGCGCGCTTGCCCGGCTTTCCGGTACGCTGGTCATCCTCATGGGAATGCATCATCTGAAGGAACTGACGGATCTTCTGCTGGAGGAGGGGATGCCGCCCGGGCTTCCTGCCGCAGTGGTGATGGAAGGGGCGACAGAGCGGCAGAGATGTGTGCGCGCTCCCCTGGGAGAGCTGGCGCGGGAAGCCTGTCTGGCGGGTCTGGCTGCGCCGTCAGCCATAGTGATCGGCCGGACGGCGGCGCTGGAACTGCCTGAAATGACGTTTCCCGAAGCGGCTCTGTTTCCGGACGCAGATCCGGAAAACGAAGGCGCGCTTCAGGTTGCGGGTTCCCTTTCCGGTGTCCGCGTGGGAGTGACGGGCACGAAGGATTTCGCGAAGCGGCTTTCGGACGCGCTTCGCATACAGGGGGCGCAGACGCTGGATCTGAGCTTTCTGGAAACGGTAAGCGCCGGAGGGCCGCTGCCGGATTTGGATCCCTGGTCCTGGCTGGTGTTTACAAGCCCGAACGGCGTCCGGCTCTTTCTGGAAAAAATGAGGGAAGGGCGCAGGGATCTGCGAACGCTTGCCGGGAAACGGATCGCGGCCATCGGCCCGGGGACCGGAGCCGCCCTGGCCGGTAGCGGGCTGTACTGCGACCTGATGCCAAAGATCCATGACGCCGTTCATTTGGGAAAGATTCTGGCGGAACAAATGGGGGAAAGGGAGAAGGCGCTGCTTTTTCGTTCGGAAACGGGAAGCCCGGCCCTTTTGCGGGAGCTGTCCAGCGGGGGAAAGGAGTTTCTGGATTTTTCCCTGTATGGCCTTCGGGAGGATCCGGAAC
>DWUW01000325.1 GCA_019120525.1 Candidatus Eisenbergiella stercorigallinarum
CGAAATGGGCCAATAGATGAGCCAGCTGACAGCCCAGAGGCCGGTAAAGAAGCTGACGAGGAAATAAACGCAGAACACAAGCGGCCAGTAGGAGGAAAGGACCGCCTTCAAAAGCCCCTCTTCCAGACGGCGGGCATCCACCCTTTTCCGCCATCCGCCGGACTGCGCTTCTTCGGGCAGAAACAGCGCGTAAACCCGCTTCTGCGCCCGGGCGGTGAGAAACAGATAGAGGGAGAGCGCAAGAAAAAGAAGCAGGAAAAAAGCGCCCGTACAGCCCTCATGGACCGAAAGCCCGGTCCGTCCGGCCGCCCCGGCGGCCAGAAAAAACAGAAGCGGCACGGGAGAAAAGATGGCGAACAGGATGGCGAGTGCCATCATGACCGCGTACTGCGGCTCAAAGTCCTCCCGCCGGGTCAGAATGTGCGCCTTGAGAGAGGGCGTCGGCAGGATATTTTTCGGAAGGCGGCAGCGGGCCTGCAGGCTGCGGCCGTAGATGGTGAAAATCAGCCCCAGAATCAGGCAGACCGCAAGCGGGAGGAGCATGAGGATCAGACCGGCCTGCGCGCCCGCCGGCTGCCGGAAAAGGCCGGAGGCGGAAAGCAGGGCGCAGACCACAAGCAGGAGCGCGGGCCCCAGCAGAAACAGGCTGATTCCCAGAGAAAGAATGCGGGAAATGCGGAGCTTATCCCGGATGATCTCATCCGCCTGCTCCGGGTCAGGACAGAAGGGCTCAGGCCCGCCGAAGAAGGTTCCCGCTTCGCCGGTAAAAAAATCTGATCCGCCGGAGGAGGTTTCCGCTTCGCCGGAGCCGTCCGCCTTCCCGGCGTCCGCTCTGTCAAGGTCCAGCTCCGCCAGCAGCTCGTCGATATTTCCAAACTCGGAAATGACGATGCCGACCGCCTCGTTTTCCGATTTCCCTTCGTTTTTCAGCTCTTCGTACTTATCCTCCATGGTGCGCAGCATATCGTCCTTCAGACGGATGATCTCCGGCGTTTCGGGGAGCTGTGCGAACAGGTTTTCCAGATAGGTTCTGATCGTTTCCATAGAAAGTCCTTTCCGCCCGCGCGGGGCGCAGTCTGTATGAAAATACGCTTATGAAAAGGGAGAGACGCGGCAGATCCGGGCGGTCAGCCGCGGATGAAGTGCTCCACCACTTCTCTGGTAACGCGCCACTCCTCACATTTTTCCTGATAATAGGCTCTTCCTGCCGGAGTGATCCGGTAGTAGGTCCTCCGTCTGCCCTCCGTCTCATCCCCGTAGAAGGACTCGATGTAGCCGTTCTTTTCCAGCCGGGTGAAGGCGGAATAGAGGGTGGTTTCTTTAATGATATATTTTTCATCGGTCAGGCGGCGGATCTGCTTCGAGATCTCATAGCCGTAGGAGGGCTGATCCAGAAGCAGGAACAGGATGAAGGTGTCGTTATAACCGCGTATGACGTCGCTGCTGATCATGGAGCCGGCCTCCTCTCTTCTGAAAAATGAAAAATAAGAAATACCCCAGGCCGCGACAGTCCGCCGGACCTTTTCCGCGGCAGCAGGTCAGAAATTTTTACCACGACTGTCATACTACGTCTGTCGTAGTAAACTTAATATAGCAGATACAGAGGCGGGAGTCAACAGAAAAAATGACCGGGGAAAACCGAAAAAAGACAGCGCGGCCCTGCGAGTGGCGCAAACGGACCATAACGCCTGCTGACTTGCTGTCCGGACATTCTCCGGGAATCGGGAACGCGCCCGATGGACGCGGGATTTGCCCATCATGCGGATGTGCTTAAGAAGGATGGGAACGCTTATATTTTCTATTTCTGCCACCCCTGGGCCAAAGAAGCGGGAGAAGAGGCTGCTAAAGAGCCGCTTGCGGAACGGGACCGCAACCGCGCTGTTGTACAGGCGGCGCGGCTTGAGGTACGGGACGGAATCCTTATCTGCGACAGAAATGCGCCGGTGATATGGGAGAAGATGGAATCATAAGTCCGGCCGCATCGATTATGGTGGGGCGGACAGAAACTGCGCCCGCAGAAATCTCCTCTGTCAGGGTGTGACGTACCGGTACTGAAAACGGCTTTTCCTTATGCTTTTTCTTCGACCGTTCCGATGATGCGTTCATCTGTGCCGCAGGCGGGAACCTCCAGAGTGACGCCAAAGGCTTCCAGAAGCAGTTCAAAACCGGTCCGGCCGATGGATGAAGGGGCGTAGACCTCCTTTGGAATTTCAATACATCCTCCGGGACGGATGGAGCGGATCAGGGAATGCAGAAGACTGACCCGTTCCTCCAGACTGTATTTTCCCCGCATCAGGAAAATGCCCGTATCTGCCTGGGACGCCGCGGCGGACAGCTCGTCAGGGGTAAGCCACTGCGCTCCGTCGGACGTGTTTTTTTCATCCGCGAGAATCCTGGTGAGGCCCGGCCTGTCTTCCGCAAAAGGAACAGAGGGAAGGGAGCGGGGATAGCGGTCCGGCTCCCCGTTCATCTGAAACAGGGCGGAAAAACACCGGGTTTCAATGGTACGGATGAGCTGATAATCCCGCCATACTTCATTTTCATCCTCGCTGTAAAGGAGAATGTTGCCCGGAGCGCTGTCAAGATCCACCGTTTTCGGAAGCTGGAAATCCGCGAAGGCAGGAGAGAGGCTTCCTCCGGCCAGGGTTTTCAGGGAATGAAGAAGGGTCAGGACAGGATAGGAGTCCACCGTCCCGCCCTCCGGCGTGATGAAAAATTTGTTCATCAGAAATCCGTTGGTCCGGTATTTTTTCTTCCGGTCCCGTTCAAACGCGTCCGGATCAAGATAGGAGTCCAGGGAGGCGTCGGTCAGATGATGCCCAAGCAGCCGGTCCAGCATGGGCCTCTCAAAATGGCCGCCCATGGGCCTGGCGCCGACCTCGATCAGCACGGGGCCTGTTTCCGTCAGCATGTATTCTCCATGGCTCGGACCGTACCGGAAATCCAGCGCGTCCAGAACCCGATAGGCATATTCCACCATTTCCGCGTGGCCGGTCTCCAGCCTGCGGAGAATCCGGGCATAATTATAGGCATTGCCGCTCTGCTCCCTGCGTACCTTGTCATAGACCCAGATATCCGTGATTCGGTGGACGCCGTTCCGGCTTACGGTGTTAATGATGTATTCCGTTCCTTCGATCCGCTCCTGCATGATCAGGCCGCCGTCCTTGCGGCCGAAATAATCCGCGCCGGCAAATTCCGTTTCCGCGGCCCGGACGGCTTCCTCCTCGGAATTGCAGAAATGCAGGCCCGCGGTTCCCGCACCGGCAACCGGCTTCAGCACCACATGAGAGACGTCTAGCTCCTTCCACCAGTCCCGGACCTCCTGCAGCGTATGGACGACCCTGCCGCGGATGCTGCGAAGCCCGTGCTTTCGCAGCGCTTCCTGCATCATGTCCTTGTTCTGGTGAAGCAGGCTGGAGGCGGGGGGATTGCCGGGAAGCCCCAGCGCCTGCGCCAGACGGTCCGCCAGCACCACGCCCATCTCGCTCCCCGCCACCACGCAGGCGATATCATAGAGAGCAAGGGCGGCGAGCAGATGTTCAAAATTTCCGTCGTCCGGGATCTCGATGGTCCGGTCGGAAAGCTGCTTCCGGCAGGCGTCGCGCACCTTTTCATAGGGGGAATCATCATCCAGGTTTCCTTCGATATGAGGATAGACGACGAGGGGCAGAAAACCCCGGTCAAGAATGTCCCGTTCATAAAACAGGGCGGTGGAAATCGCTTCTACGATGACGATTGCTTTCATGATTACGTGCTCCTTCTCTGTATTTTGCTGATAAAAGTATTTTTATTATAGCGGAGAAAAAAGAGGGAGTACAGGAAAAATATTTTGACATTATTGTAAAAAAAGTACCTGATTTATAAAAATTATTTCATACCATTGGTTTCAAATAAGATTTTTAAAAAAGCTACCGGCATCAGCCCGGCTGCGTTCCGTAAAAACCTGACCTAGACGTATCAGGCGGAAACGGGTATGATGAAAGCAGCAGGAAAAAAGAAGGAGGAAAAACAGCATGAACGAGCACAGAATGATATCTCTCCCGGCCCCGCTTTTCCGGGATCCCATTCACGACTGCCCCACAGATCCCACCGTGATCTGGAGCGAAGAGGAAAATCAGTGGTATCTGTTTTATACCCAGCGCAGGGCGGACGCCCCGGCCATCGGCGTATCCTGGGTGCACGGGACGAAGATCGGCGTCGCCTCCAGCGCGGACGGAAGCAAATGGCTTTACCGCGGCACGCTGGAGGGACTGGATATTGAGAGAGGACATAATACCTTCTGGGCGCCGGAGATCATCCGGGCAGAAGGGGCTTATCATATGTATGTGTCCTATATCACGGGAATCCCGACGGACTGGGACTATCCCAGACAGATGCTGCATTACGTTTCCGATAATCTCTGGGACTGGCGTTTCCTTGGGCGGATCGACCTGGATTCGGAGCGGGTGATCGACGCCTGCGTCTATGAGGTGGAGCCGGGCCTTTATAAGATGTGGTACAAGGATGAGCAGAGAGACAGCAGGACCTTTGCGGCGGTAAGCCGCGATCTGCATAACTGGCAGGTGCTTGGCGCGGAGATCACCGACTGCGCGCAGGAAGGGCCGAATGTATTTGAACTGGACGGCATTCCATGGATGATCTCGGACTACTGGAACGGCCTTGCGGTCTATCGCTCAGAGGATTTCACACACTGGACGCGCTGCCCGGACATCCTGCGGGAATCGGGAACACGGCCGATGGACGTTGGCTTTGCCCATCATGCGGATGTGCTGGTGAAGGATGGAAACGCCTATCTTTTCTACTTCTGCCATCCATTTGCCAGGGAAGCGGATGCCGCGATAGAAGCGGCCGCGGAAGACATGCTGACAGAACGGGACCGCAACCGTGCGGTGGTGCAGGCCGCGCAGCTGAAGGTGCAAAATAAAACCCTGATCTGTGACAGGAATGCGGACGTGGCGTGGGAAATGGCATGAAAACCGCTGGAAACAAACGTATGTTTGTAGTATAATGCTTACATAAGCCGCTGTCTCCGGCGGCAGAAGGAGAAACCATTATGAATGAGCAGAACATGACAGCAAAAGGATCCGGACCCTGCGTCCTTTCCATAGATACGGTTCATCCCCGGGAGCCGCTGGGGGATCTGTTCGGAATCTTTTTTGAAGATCTTAACCATGCCGCGGACGGCGGCCTGTATGCGGAGCTGGTGCAGAACCGCTCCTTTGAATTCGCGCCGGTGGACAATCCGCAGTATCATCCCCTCTATGCGTGGGAAAAGGAGGAGGACGGGGCCGGAGCCTGCCTTGAGATCAAAACGGAACGGCCCTTCCATCCGAACAGCCCTCATTATCTTTCGCTGAGGGCGGAAGGAAGCGGCCGCGCGGGGATCCGGAACCTGGGCTTCGGAGACGGCATTTTTCTGAAGGAAGGGGAAAACTACTGGTTCGCCTGTTATGCCGCGGTTCCGACAGGAGAAGGCTGCCCGCTTTTTCTCCGGGTGGAGGAGGACGGCGGAGCGGACTGCGGCGCTGCCGCCGAACTCACCGTTTCCGGGAAGGAATGGAAGAAGTATGAGCTGCTTCTGACCGCGCGGCGGACGGTAACGGCAGGAAGGCTGGCTCTGACTATCCCGGGCGGGAAGGGGCTGCTGCTGGATCATATCTCCCTGTTCCCGGAAAAGACCTTCCGCGGCAGGAAAAACGGCCTGAGAGCGGACATCGCGCAGCTGCTTGCGGACATGAAGCCGAAGTTCATGCGCTTCCCGGGAGGCTGCCTGGTGCACGACGGCTCCCTGGACCCGGAGGACCGGGATTCCATGTACCGCTGGAAAAATACGCTGGGCGAGCCGGAGAACCGTCCGGCCAGAAGGAGCAACTGGGGCTATAATCAGACGCTGGGACTGGGCTATTATGAATATTTTCAGTTCTGCGAGGACATCGGGGCGAAGCCGCTTCCTGTCCTTCCCGGCGGCTATGATCCCCATCATCAGCGGATCACGCCCCTGGATGAAATGGGACCGTGGATCCGGGACGCCCTGGATCTGATCGAGTTCGCCAACGGCGGGACGGATACCGAATGGGGAGCATACCGCGCGAAGCTGGGCCATCCCGCGCCCTTCGGGCTGGAATATCTTGCCATCGGAAACGAGGAGGTCGGGGACGCCTTTTTCGAGCGCTACGCGCTGATCCACCTGGCGGTGAGAGAAAAGTATCCCGAGATAAAGCTGATCAATACCGCAAGCCCCTTCGCGGCGGGGACGGAATATGAGCGGGGCTGGAAGAGCGCCCTGGAAAACGGAAGCGATCTCATCGACGAGCATTACTACATGGCTCCCGAGTGGTTTCTTGCGAACCATCACCGTTACGACGATTTCCCGAAAAACGGGCCGAAGGTATTTCTGGGAGAATACGCTTCCTGGGGAAATACCTGGTACAACGCGCTGGTGGAGGCTTCCTATATGACGGGCCTGGAGCGCAACGCGGCTTCCGTGGGGCTTGCCTGCTACGCGCCCATGCTGGCGAATGCTTCCTATGTGAACTGGCGTCCCGACATGATCTGGTTCGACAACCGCAGAGCATACGGCACGGCCAATTACTATGTGCAGAAGCTGTTCATGAACCACCAGGGCAGCAGAAGGCTGGAGATTTCCGCGGAGAACTGCGGCGTGGTCAGAAGTACGGCCCCGAAATACAGAGGAAGGATCCGCCTGGAAGGCTATGAGACAAAATCCCGCTTCGAGGACGTATCTGTCCGGAATCTGGATACGGGAGAGACCCGTTTCTTCGGAAGCTTCCTGACGGAAGCGGGAGAGCATGCCTGGCTGGAGGGCGCAGAAGAAGGCGCGGGGCATGAGAGCTGGGAGAACTATGAGATTTCCCTGAAGGCCTGTGAGCTGGAGGGCTGGAAGGGCTTCCAGATCCTGTTTGGCTGGAGGGATGAGGACAATTATCTGGCCGCCACCTTCGGCGGCTGGCAGAACCTGGATCTGTTTCTTCACAGGCAGATCGGCGGAAAGGGCTGCGATCTGACGGAAGGGTGGTTTCAGGCGGAACCGGGGAGGGTGTATGACCTGAAGCTCCGGGTACAGGACCGCAGGATATCCGTGACCATCGACGGGAACGAGTACCTTTCCGTCACGGAGCGTCCGGCGGAGGTGGAACGCCTCTATCATTCGGCGGCCCTGGACGAGGAAGACGGCTCCCTGATCCTGAAGGTGGTAAATCTGCAGGAAAAGGAGGAGACGGCGCAGATCCGTCTTGACGGCCTGGAGAAGATGGAAGGAAGAAGCTTCCCTGTTACGGCCCGGGTATTTACCATGACGGGAAGGCCGGAGCAGGAAAACAGCTTCGAGGAACCGGAGGTGGTCAGCCCTGTGCAGAGCAGCCTGACGCTGGAAGGGGAAAGCTTCTCTTACCGTTTCCCTGCCCTGTCCCTGACGGTGATCAGGATCCCGGCGCGCGGATAAAAAAACTTGCGGAGCCGGAGCGGCGCGCGGCTGAAAGACCTTTGCGGCCTGAGCCGCGCGGCTTCCCGGCTGCGCTTTTGCTTTTGGGCCGGCTCTTCCGCCTGCTTTGTGAGCGGCTCCGGAGGATCCTGCAGATGGAGGTGTTATGATATGGTAAAGAACCGGAAAAAGATCCGCAGAACGGCAGCGGCGGCGCTGACGCCGCTCCTTCTGCTGGCCGGAGAGACGGCTTTTTTCTACTATTATTCCGTGGTCCGCTTCCCGGAGCGCAGAAAGGAAAAGACCCGGAGACAGCTTCGCCGGGAAGAGAGAAAACGGGCGAAAAAACCCCGCGCCCGGTTTGAAAACACGGTGCAGGAGGGGATCCGCTGGTTTCTGGGGCAGGAGCCGGAGCTTCATACCATCACCTCCTTTGACGGGCTGAAGCTGTGCGCCTACTATCTCCCCGCGGAAGCGCCTGCGTCCGGAAAGCGCCGCCGCAATATCCTCCTTCTGATGCACGGCTACCGCGCGGGAGGGCTGACGGACTTCGCGGGGCTCTACCGCTTTTACCATGAGCAGGGCTACGACCTGCTGGTGCCCTTTGAAAGAAGCCACGGCCCAAGCGAAGGCAGATATATCTGTTTCGGCGTGAAGGAACGCTTCGACTGCCGGGACTGGGCGGGGTATGCCGTCCGGCTCGCCGGAGAGGACTGCAATCTCTACCTGTCCGGCATTTCCATGGGCTGCGCTACCGTGCTCATGGCGGCGGGCCTGCCCCTTCCTGCAAACGTCCGCGCCATCATCGCGGACTGCGGCTTCACCTCCCCCAAGGAAATCCTGAAGACCGTGCTGAAGCGGGACTACCATCTGCCCGCCTTCCCGCTGATGAACCTGACGGAGCTTCTGACAAAATGGCGGGCGGGCTTCGGCTACAGCGACGCTTCCACCCTGGACGCCATGCGAAACTGCCGGATCCCGGTGCTGTTCATTCATGGAGAAAAGGATACCTTTGTGCCCGTGCAGATGACGCTGGATAATTACATGGCCTGCAGCGCGCCGAAGGAGCTTCTGATCGTTCCCGGCGCGGCGCACGCGGCGGCAAGCCTGCAGGATCCGGAAGGCTACCGCCGGACGGCCCTTGCTTTTATGAAAAAATATGAGGTGTAGCCAGTGGAACCCAGACCCGTTATCTTTCATATCGATGTGAACAGCGCCTTTTTAAGCTGGAGCGCGTCCTACCGGAAGAACGTGCTGGGGGAGGAGACAGACCTTCGGGAGGTTCCCTCCATCGTGGGCGGCGATCAGGAGGCCAGACACGGGGTGGTGCTCGCCAAGAGCACGCCGGCGAAAAAATACGGGATCGTGACGGGAGAGCCCATCGTCTCCGCCAGACGCAAGTGCCCCGGCCTGATCGTGATCCCGCCGGATTTCCGTCTGTATGTGGAATCCTCCCATGCGCTGATCGATCTGCTGAAAAGCTATTTTGACCAGGTGATCCAGTACAGCATCGACGAGGCCTGGGCGGAATTTACCGGCTACGAGCTTCTCTACGGGGAACCGGTGGCCTTTGCGCACAGGCTGAAGGAACAGGTGAAGCAGGAGCTGGGCTTTACCGTAAACATCGGCGTTTCCACCAACCGGCTGCTCGCCAAGATGGCCGGAGACTTAAAAAAGCCGGACTGCGTCAACACCCTGTTTCCGGAGGAGCTTCCGGAAAAACTCTGGCCCCAGCCCGTGGGAAACCTCTTTCTGGTGGGGAAAGCTGCCGCCGCCAGGCTGAACGCGCTGGGGATCCGGACCATCGGGGAGCTGGCGAAGGCGGATCCGGACATGATAAAGGCGCACCTGAAAAAGCACGGCGAGGTGATCTGGAACTATGCCTGGGGGAGAGAGGAAGAGGACGAGCCGGAGGCGAAGGAGGGGAATAAGGTCTACGGAAACAGCATCACCACGCCCGTGAATGTGACGGATATCCGCTATGCCAGACAGATCCTTTTGTCCCTGTGCGAATCGGTGGGCATGCGCATCCGGGCGGATAAGGCGAAGATCAGCTGTGTGAGCATTACGCTCAGAGACAATGATTTCGTGAACCGGAGCCGTCAGATGCAGCTGGACAGCGCGACGGATGTGACGGAAGAAATCTATGACACGGCCTGCCGCCTTCTGGAGCCGCTCTGGGACGGGCGGCCGCTGCGGCTTCTCGGCGTGTCCACCAGCCGGGTTTCCTATGAGGAGTACCGCCAGTACAATCTGTTTGACCGGGAGAAATACGACCGTCTGGAAAAATGCAACCAGGCCATCGATACCATCCGCGCCCGGTTTGGCGAGGATTCCGTCATGCGCGCGAGCTTCCTGAAAACGGAGGTTTCCCACACCAGCGGCGGACTGAATAAGGAAAAGCGGGCGGAGCTTCTCACGGTGAAAAATCTGCGCAAAAAAGGGAAAAAGGACGGTTGAAAATTTTTTTATCCGGTCCTGTCATGAGATTTTCCGCGTACAAACTCGGAGGGCGTGCAGGCGCTGTAACGACGGAAGACCACTGTGAAATAGCTGCTGCTTCCAAAGCCAAGCTCCATGGCGGTGTCCGTTACGGACGTGCCTTTCAGAAGCATTTTCTTCGCGAGCTGGATTTTGTGATAGTTCACATAATGCCTGGGGGCCATGCCGACCTGCGCCCGGAATTTCTGCTTGAACTGAGAGACGGAGAGATGAGACAGCCTTGCCAGCTCTTCCAGGGAAAGCTCTCTGGTCAGGTTGGAACGGATATAGGAAACCGCCTTTTCAATGTCGGGAGAAAAGGACTTTTCCTGCCCGCCGCAGCCCTCCTCCTGCCGCCCGGACGCGGCGGCAAGCTCATACAGAACAAGGGTCAGGTGGGCGCATACCAGATGGCGCTGGCTGTATGCGCCGGCCAGCTCGAAGGCCCGGCGGATATTTCCGAAGACGCGGCTGCCGGGCCGGAACACGTGCCCGTCCATGGCGGCCAGGTCGGAAATGAGCTCTTCGGCCGCTTCCCGGGAGAGAAACAGGAAGTGCTCCGGGTCGGAAACATCCAGCTGAAACCAGATAATCTCACCGGCGGAAAGCGGACGGAAGTTGGTGCTGTGAACCTCGTCGGGACATGTCATGAAAACGTCGGAGCCGGAGAGCCCGTAATCCTTTTCCTGCGTGGTGAAGTGGATGGCGCCCTCCGTCACAAAGGTGAATTCATAGGCATTTTTATGAAAATGAGGAGACAGGGGGGCGCAGGCCTGAGTCATGGTGTGCTTTCCGAACATCCGCAGACCCGGAACTCCAAGCTCCTGCCAGGTATAGACGGTGCGGTATCTGGAGACGAAATAGCTGTCGGTTACTTCTCTTGCGTGTTCCATGTTTCCTCCATGACGAAGCTTTTTCTGCTGCTTTTCTTCGTGCCGGGACTGAAAATATCAATTTTATACGGCGTATAGAAATAGTGGCGGTACTTTTTTGATGATTTTATAATAAAAGAAGCTTCCGGATCGCTCCGAAAGCTCTTTCAAATCAGTGCAGGAAAAGAGACTTGAACTCTCATGGTATTGCTACCACACGGACCTGAACCGTGCGCGTCTGCCAATTCCGCCAT
>DWUW01000326.1 GCA_019120525.1 Candidatus Eisenbergiella stercorigallinarum
CTGATTGCCGCTGGTCGGCTCTACGATGATTGTATCCTTATTGATCAGCCCTTTTTCTTCCGCATCACGGATCATATTGTATGCGGTCCTTGTTTTTATGGAGCCGCCCACATTCAGTCCTTCAAATTTTACAAGGATCTGAGCGCTCCCCTCTTCTGCCATCCGCTGCAGGCGGATCAGCGGCGTATTTCCCATTGCTTCAAGAATATTATTATAGATCACTTTCGGTCACTTACCTTTCTATAAAACTTTTCGCTAATTATATTATTATATTACGCTCTGCGGGATGCCTCAACAGATTTTTGCTCTTTTTCATTCCTGTTCCAACAGGGCAAGGATGTCCTCCCTGCTCATTCCCGAAAACTGTCCAGTCCCGCCTCCGATAATCTGATCCGCCAGATCATGCTTTGTCTCCTGAAGCTTCTGGATCTTTTCTTCAATCGTATTTTTTGCAATCAGCTTATATACCGTAACTTTTTTCGTCTGTCCGATTCGATGGGCGCGGTCTGTCGCCTGATCCTGGACCGCCTGGTTCCACCATGGGTCATAATGAATGACCACATCCGCCCCGGTCAGGTTCAGCCCCACGCCGCCGGCCTTGAGAGAAATGAAAAACACCGGCACTGTTCCGCCGTTAAACTCTTTCACCAGGCGGAGCCTCTCCGCTTTGGAGGTGCTTCCGGTGATCACATAGTACTCAACGGCCTCTTTGTCCATCTCTTTTTCGAGGATCTCAAGCATACTTGTAAACTGTGAGAATACAAGCATCCTGTGGCCTCCGTCAATGGCGCTCCTGATCAGCTGCACGCACGCATCTGTCTTTGCCGCCTCTCCCCGGTAATTTTCAAAGCAAAGAGACGGAGCGCAGCATATTTGCCGCAGGCGTGTCAGCTCTGCCAGCACCTGGAAGCGGTTTTTGTTAAAATCTTCCTCAGCCTGTCCGGCAAGCATCTCACGCATGCGGAGGGTCTGCGCGTCATACAGCTTTTTCTGTTCGCCTTCAAAACGAACATAGCGGATCTCTTCAAGCTTTTCCGGCAGATCCTTAAGCACATTTTCTTTAAGCCTGCGCAGGATAAACGGTCCTGTCATCTTCTGAAGCCGCCTGACCGCGTCCTCATCCTTATTTTTAACAATAGGCGTCTCGATCTCCGCGCGGAACGCCTCATATCCGTACAGAAAGCCCGGCATAAGATAATCAAAAATGCTCCAAAGCTCGCTCAGCCTGTTTTCAATCGGAGTTCCGGTCAGCGCGAACCGGGTTCTGCTCTTTATGATCTTAACAGCCTTTGCTGCTGCCGTGGTATGATTCTTGATATACTGCGCTTCGTCGATGATCTCATAGCGGAATTCTTTTCCCTCATAGAAAGGCGCGTCCCTGCGCAATGTATCATAGGAAGTGACCAGAACGTCAAACCTGTCATACTGCCCGATTTTTTCTCTGCGTTCTTCCTGGCTTCCGGCAATCACCCCAACGGAAAGTTCCGGAGCAAACCGCCTGATTTCTTCCTCCCAATTATACACAAGCGCGGCGGGAGCTATCACAAGCGCGGTCCCGCTCCGCTCTTCCTGCTTTGCGGACAGCAGAAGGGCAATGACCTGAAGGGTTTTCCCCAACCCCATATCGTCCGCCAATATGCCTCCCAGGTTCCATTCCTCCAGTGTACGGAGCCATTTAAAGCCATCCCTCTGATAATTGCGCAGGATCCCGGAGAGGCTTGCCGGCTCCTCGAAATCAGAATCATTGATCGTCTTAAACTCTTTGACCATTTCGCGGAAATGGGCATCTCTCCTGCTGTACAGCCCGTCATTCTCGGCGATCATGCGGTCGAGATACAGCGCCCGATACAGCGGGAGATGCATTTTTCCTTTTATCATGTCCGCCGGACTGAGGGAAAGCGCCTTCGTAAGTTCATCCACTGTTCCGAGAGAAGCGTCTTCCAGTCCTACAAAGCTTCCGTCTTTCAGCCGATGATACCTTTTTTTCGTCCGATAGCTCTGCAATATCTCCACCAGTTCTTTTTGTTCCAGCCCGTCCGCCGATACTTCCAGCTCCAGGAGTCCTTCTGACACGGACACTCCGACCCTGGCTTTTACCCGGCGGACCACTCTACGGCTGCGGAAACCGTCCGTGCATCTCACCTCGCCAAGCTGAAGCAGCTTATCCACGCCTTCCGTCATCACCCGGTAGACCCCTTCCTCATCCTGTCCGGTACACAAAGCGTCCCTCTCCTCATCCACATATGGCATCCATTCCAAAACCTCACCCAGGACTCTGCCTTCCTTCACCGCATCCCGGTACGGTTCTGCTATCGCCTCCTGCGCCATCGTCTCCACCAGGGAAAATTCTCTGTGCGCATACACAGCAAATATCCGGCAGAACACCTCTCCCGCATCCGCATCCAGATAAAAAGCAAATTTCACCTCCGGCGTAAGGTACTGACGGATTTTCTCCGCTGAATGCTCATGAACACTGGCAATCCCTTTCAGCCGGGGGAGTACGTTGTAGTAAAATGTACTCAGATAATTTCTGCCCACCCGGAATGTTACATGCCCGTTTTCCTCCTGTTCCGCCAGTACGCCCAATTTTTCAGAAAATCCCGGATCCGTCCGGTTCATATAGCCATCCTCCATATAATAGTCCGCATTCACTCCAGAATACATCCGGGGCAGGGCAATGTCCACGGAAACACCGTGAAATTCCTTTGTCCCGTCAAGCTTAATCTCAGAAATATCTACGTCAATCTGTGGATTTTTCACTCTCGTTTTTAGTGGCGCGTATTTCTTTTTTTCTCTTCCTCCCATATCATACTCAACCGTTCCTGCTTTGGAAGCTGTATCAAAGAAGGCGTCCAGCCTCCAGCCATACAATGCGATAGCTTTGTCAGAATTCCGCCGCGATTCATAATAGTACCCGCTTTGCCTCAGCCGCTCCACAGCCTGCTCATCATCCTTGACCGCCTTTATAATAAAATCGATCCACAGTTTTGCTTCTTCTGTAAAATTCGAACGGGCGTGGTTGAAAGAGGTGGCTTTTCCATAGGTCTCATCTGCACAATTTCGCACATTTTCGCAAAATTCACCAAGATTCTTTATCACATACATTTTACTGTTTCCAATACGGAAGGATGCCTCAAGTCCCTGCCTGACCACGGCAAGCCTTACTTCCAGCCGCAGTTTTTCACTGCCTGTTTCCATACCATTCTGTTCTTCCCGAAGCCCTCCGCCTCCGAAAGCATCCAGCAAAAACCAGCCTTTTGCATCCGTAGCGTCTGTAATCTTATAATTCTGCAGATACAGTTCCAATGCATCCATGGCAGCGGCGGTGTACTTGCAGGTGCACCTCCGTCCTCCAGCGTAAAATCCATAATAGCTCCGGGTACACTGCGGGCATCCGCACCGGGAATTAAGGACCCCAGTACGCGTAAACTGGATAATCTGCGGGATCTCTGTCTGTCCTTCTGCCACAGACGTGTATATCTCGCCGAAAACCACGTCTCCCTCCCTGTCAAATCCGGAGCGTACCCTGGTGATCTTCACCGCGCCCTGCCGAAAGAGTTTTCTGCCGTTTTTCAGCGCGTCTTTCGGGAATGGAACAGAGCTTCGAATCTTTTCGATATCAAAATACCGGTAATGTTCCAGGTCGCTTATGCTGAAATCATCCTGGTCAGCCTCATCTTCCCACGTCTCCCCAAGGAGGGCGTATCTGCTGTTCTTCTCTTCCTCCCGCTTCTGCTTCTCTTCTTCTGCCAGGCGCATCTGTTCCTGCCGCTCCTTTTCGATCCTCTCCTGCTCCTGCGCAAGGCGCTCCTTTTCCTCTTCCCTCTGACGTTCATCCGCCCGGCGGCGCGCTTCCTCCTCCAATCTTCTGCGCTCTGCCTTCCGGGCTTTCTCTGCCGCTTCCTTTTCCTCCTGCGCGCGTTTCCTGGTCTCTTTTTTGGCAGCTTCCTCTTCAGCCATACGTCTTCTCGCTTCTTCCTGCTGCTGTTTCTCAATCTCCCGGCGCTTTTTTACTTCCTGGCGCTTTTCCCTTGCCAGGCGCCGGCGCTCTTTCTCCTCTTCTTCTTTCAAGCGGGTCTTTTCCTGCCGCTTCTTTTCGTCTTCTATCACATAAAGCAGCGCAGCCATATGTGCGCACAGCTGCCTTCCTTTAGCCACGGGGCAGTCGCATTTCCCCCGTTTCGGCCTGCCATCCTGCATCGTTATGGACACCTCATGCCGCTTCTGGTCCAACACAGCCGCGGTGTATCTGTCCCCGTCTTTCTTTAATTCTGTCACGCGGTGCGCTTCATATTCCATTTTCCCTTTTTCAAGGGCAGTCTGCTGAAACATCTTTTCCCATTCGTACATTTTCCGGTGTCCCTCCCGTCCTTTTCTAATGGTATAATAAATCTGAAATCAGCCTTCAAACGAAATTCCAGGACATGCACCCTTTCCTTCATTTAAAGGCTGAATC
>DWUW01000327.1 GCA_019120525.1 Candidatus Eisenbergiella stercorigallinarum
CGCGTCCGTTCAACGCATCCAGTGGACTTCAGTCCCTGTCCGGGCCGTTTCAACAGCCCCTATTTTCCATCCATATCCCTTTCCTAACGCCGCGGCCGGGCACATCCCTCCCGCTGTCCGCAGCGCTCCTATCCAGGCATGCAATAACTTTTCCGAAAAGGAGGTCCCGGCAATCAGGGCGGCAGGCTTCTGCCCGCCATGCGGCGCTTCATGCGCGCGGTATTCGTTTTGGCCGGACATTCCCGTTTCCGGAAACCATTTTACTATATCATATAATTCCCTGTCTGGGAAGCCCTCCGCCCTTTCTCCTTCCGATATCAGAAACGGTGGCGCCGGCTGCGGCTTTCCTCAGCAGATCCTGGGAAGCCCCTCCCCGATCAGCTCCGGCACCACCCGAAGCCCGCCCAGGGATGTGTGCAGGATCACCTTACCGTCCTCTCTGTGGGAAATCTTACCGATCACGGCCGCGTTTTCGCCGTAGCGGCTTTTCTTCATGCAGGAAAGCGCCAGCTCAGCGTCCGCCGCATCCACTACCGCCGTCATTTTCCCCTCGTTTCCCATGTAGAGGGGATCCAGGCCCAGCAGGCCGCAGAAGCCCTTTACGGGAGCGGATACCGGCAGAGCCTCCTGGGAAAGCTCCACGCAGCAGCCGGAGGAGCGGGCAAACTCGGAAAGCACCGTGGCGAGGCCGCCTCTGGTCACATCCCGCATGGCATGGACGCGCACGCCCGCCTGCCGCATGGCGGACACCATCTCGTTTAAGGGAGCGCAGTCGCTTCTGATCTCATTTTCAATTCCCATCCGGGAGCTTAAGATCGCCGCGTGGTGCTCTCCCAGGAAGCCGGATACCAGAACCGCGTCCCCCTCCCGGCAGGCGGAGGCGCTGATGGAAACGCCCTCCGGCACAAAGCCCACGCCGGCGGTATTGATGAACACGCCGCCCTTTCCTTCCACCACCTTGGTATCTCCCGCCACGATCATCACGCCCGCCTCCGCGGCGGTCTCCGCCATGGAGGCGGCGATCTTTGCCAGGGCTTCGCTGTCCGCCCCTTCCTCAATGATGAAGCCGCAGGTCAGGTATTTCGGCACAGCGCCGCTCATCAAAAGGTCGTTTACCGTTCCGCACACGCACAGCCTGCCGATATCTCCGCCCGGAAAAAAGAGCGGGTCCACCACAAAGCTGTCCGTGGTCATGGCGAGCCTTCCGCTTCCCGCGACCACGGCGGAATCCTCCATTTTGTCCAGCACCTCATTATGAAAATTTGCCTCAAAAATCTCCCGGATCAGCTGGCCGGTCTCCCGGCCGCCGCTGCCGTGCGCCATTGTGATTTTCATGACCTGTCCGTCCTTTCCCATTCTCCTGTCTTTCCGCCCTGCAGTCCTTCTGCCCTATGGCCTTCCTGTCCTACAGTCCCTCGGACTGCCAGCAGGAAAAGCAGCTTCCTTCCGTGGAAACCATGCAGGCTCCCTGGGGCGTCTGGGGCGTGCACACTTTGCCGAACAGCGGGCATTCCCGCGGCCGGATCCTTCCCATCAGTACCTGCGCGCAGCGGCAGGCGGGATTTCCTCCCACGTCCTCCATCAGTTCTGCGCCCCCCGCATCGAAGGCTTCATATTCCTTTCTCAGCTTCCTTCCGGAACCCGCGATCACGCCAAGCCCCCGCCAGGCCGCGTCGCAGGGCTCAAAAAAGCGCATAACCCGCTCCTGCGCTTCCCTGTTTCCTTCTTCCGTCACCGCTGAAGGGTACATGTTCAGCACCCTTCCCCGCCCCTGCAGCTTCACCAGCGCGGCGATGGCCGCCAGGATTTCCTTTCCTTCAAAGCCTGCCACCACAAAGGGAAGGCCATACTTTCGGGCCAGAGGCTCGAAGATACGGCTGCCTGTGATCACGCTCACGTGTCCAGGGGCAAGAAAGCCGTGAATCCTTTGGGATTCACGGCTTTCTCGAAATATCTGCTCCCTGGCGGGAGCAGATATTTCACTGGAAAGCCGTATGCCGGCGGATTCCTGGTCTTCTCCGAATCGTTGCCCTCTGGCGGGAGCCGGTCCTTCGGCGTTATGGGCGCAGATCCAGTCGATGGCGGGCGGCATCACCTTCAGGGAGGTGAGAAGGCTCAGGTTTGTGACGCCCTGCTCCAGCGCTTCCTGTACCAGAAGGGCGTACACGGGCGTCGTGGTCTCAAAGCCCACGGCCGCGAAAATATATCTATGCTCAGGATCCGCTTTTGCCAGCTTCAGCGCATCCATGGGAGAATAGACCATCCGCACGCTGCAGCCCTTCGCGCGCGCCTCGCTCAGGCTCATGCTGCTTCCGGGAACGCGGAGCATATCGCCGAAGGTTACGATGCGGTTCTCCGGATTCATGCCCAGTTCGATCAGCCGGTCAATATAGGCGCTCACCGTCACGCAGACCGGACAGCCGGGGCCGGAAACCAGCTCAATGGACGGCGGAAGCAGGGCCGGGATCCCGTTTCTGTGAATTTCCGCCGTATGGGTGCCGCATACCTCCATAAACCGCAGGGGCGGGCCGTCATAGCTTTGCATATACTCAAGGATTTTCATCCGCCATGACCTCCTCCAGCTCGTCAAACAGCTCCTGCATCCGGTCTCCTTCTTCTTCCGAAAGCACCTGCAGGATGCAGCCCGCATGCACCAGCACCCGGTCGCCGGGCTTCACCTTTACAAGCCCGGCCTCCGCAGTGACCTGGTTTCCCTGAAAATCCACCACAGCCTTACTCTCTTTTACTGTCAAAACCCTTCCGGGCAATGCGACGCACATAAATTTTCTCCCTGTTATCTGAAAATGACATAGTTACCGTCTTATTTTCCCGGCCCATGGTCGCCGGAGGGACATGCGGACATGTCCGCCCGGCCCGCTGCCTGCGGGAACAGGCAGCTTTCCCGTATTCTCGCTTCTGCACACAGCTCTGCAGGAACACAGACCGCCCTTCCTATTATACACCCTTCCTTCCGGATTTCCATCCTTTCGCGGTTTTTCATGCCGGATGCTTCCGCCCCAGTTACTTTTCATGGGGCGGGAAAACACTGCTGTTGCTTCCTTCTCCCATATCGAAAAACCCCTGCTTCATATCCGGCAGGATACTCTGATACGGTTTAAATATAAGAATCTACATTGTATAACCGTACAAAAGTCTGAAACGACGGTTAAAAAGGGGATTTTCCGTTCTTTAACCGTACTTTTTACCACTATTTTGTCATCAGTACGGTTAAAGACCTGTTTTTCTCATCTGTAACCGTACTTTTGGGCTATTGGGTACGGTTATAAACAGATTTTTCAAGCTTTTAACCGTATCACGCCATGAAAAATACGGTTCAGAACAGTATTTTCCGGAATTGGATCCGTAAAAAATGGATTTTTGTACGGTTACAAAGCTATTTATTCATTTTTCAACCGTATCATGTAAAAAAGTTCTGTGGAAGACTCTGCGGAATGTTTTCCTGCAAAAATTCATGGAACATTTCGCCGGATATCCCGGTTCCTCTGTCCGTCCGCCGCATCATCCGCCTCTTATTCGATCACCCGGATCACATTCCCGTCCCGGTCGGTGATGGCAGTGGGCTCCAGCTCCACGGTCATGGGGAAGGAGGACAGCGGATAGACTCCCGCATGGGGTCCCAGCGCGCCGCCCAGCTCCTCCAGGGCATTCTCCGGCAGGATCAGGACGGTCACGCCGTCCTCCTCACAGACGCCGGCTTCCTTTCCCGGCCGGAACAGGACGGCGGTATCGCGGCTCTGAAGGAACAGCTCCCGGCCCTTTCCCACCCTGGCCCGGAGCATCCGGGTCAGGGTCCGGTCGTGGCCTGCGCCCAGGCGGAGGGTGACGCGGCCGTTTTCCAGCCGTGCGCCCAGCTCATCCATATAAAAGAAGGCGGTGGAAGAGCCGTCCCGGTCCATCCCCTCCTGCCATGCCGCGCGGAGGGCGGCATCCTCCATCATGGAGGGGCGGGACAGGTCAGTGACGCACAGCGGGATCCGCCGTTCCAGCTCCGTCAGAAATTTTTCTCCGTTCCAGCACATCATGGCGGCCATTTCATCTGCCGTCAGTCCCACCGCCTGCAAAAAGGCAAAATGACCGTTGGACGTGTCCGCTTCTCCCAATTCCGGGTCAACCCGGAAGCCCAGGGCAGTCAGTCTGGTGTCCGTCTCCAGGGCGATGGGGCCGTTTGCGTCCATATGATGGCCGGAGCCGAAGGCGTTGCCGCTGGAAAAGACATACCGGGCCAGGTTCTGGAGCAGGCTGACGGGCCAGACGGGAGGCTGCTCCTCCTCTCCCCGTTTAAGGCGGAAGGTCAGCTCGAATCCATAGCCGCTTATCTCAGGGTCGTCGCTCTCTTTTTCATAAAGCTCGGTAAAGCCGTAAGTCACATAGTGCCAGTGGGGAACGCCGCGTTCGCTTTTCCACACCTCCACGCCGTCCAGGGGGTCGTCCCCGCCCAGGGCATAGGGGATAATGGTGCCGTAGAAGAGGCCCTCCCGGGCCGGGTAAAGCCGGTGCATCGCCTCCGCGATGGCGTCAAAGCCGGCCTGCGTCAGTTCGTTTTCATCGTTCATCCGGTTTTCTCCTTTTTCTTTTGCCTGTGTGCATTAGTCCCCGTCCCCGGCCTTGAAATTATAGATGGGCCGAATGATCTTCACGACCTCCGCCGTGGGGCCGATGTTGTCCAGAATATCCTGCATTCCCTTGTAGGCCATGGGGCACTCATCCAGAGTGGCCCTGCTCACCGAGGTGGTGTAGATCCCCGCCATCTGCTTTTTGAATTCGGATACGGTGAAGGACTGCCTGGCGTCCGCCCGGCTCATGAGCCGTCCGGCTCCGTGAGGGGCCGAGCAGTTCCAGTCCTCGTTGCCCCTGCCCACACAGAGCAGGCTTCCGTCCCGCATATTGATGGGAATCAGCAGCCGCTCTCCTGTCCGGGCGGACACGGCCCCCTTCCGCAGGATCATGGCATCGGTGTCGATATAGTTGTGAATAGTGGCAAACTGCTCCTCCACATGGAGCTTCATGCCTCCCACGATCTCGTCCATCATGGCCTGTCGGTTGAGCATGGCGAAGTGCTGGACGATTTTCATATCGTGAATATACTGCTCAAACAGCTCCCCGGACACATAGGCCAGAGCTTTGGGGATACTGGTCCGCTTCTGATTTTTCAGCTTCTTCAGTTCTTTCTGGATCTCCTTCCTGCGCCCCTCCGCTTTCATCCGGGCAATCAGCGCCTCGGCGGAGGCGTCGTCGGCACGGTTGAGCATCCTGTATCCTGCTTCCTGATAGTAGCCGGCCACCTCCACCCCCAGATGACGGCTGCCGGAGTGGACCACGATATAAAGGTTCCCCTCGTCGTCCCTGTCCGCCTCGATAAAGTGATTGCCGCCTCCCAGGGTGCCGATGCTTTTCTCCGCCCGGAGCAGATCTGCATGGCGGGCACAGCACAGTTCGTTCAGGTTGATCTGGCTGAAATAGCGGTGAGCCTTCTCCCGAATGGAAAATCTGGATGGAATTTTCTCGCGGATCAGCCTGTCCAGCTTCTGAAGCTCCAGCCGCTTCTCCCGGATACGGATGGTCTCCATGCCGCAGCCAATGTCCACCCCTACCAGATTGGGCACCACTTTATCCGTTATGGTCATGGTGGTGCCAATGGTACAGCCCGCTCCGGCATGGATGTCGGGCATGAGCCGGATACGGCTGCCCGCCGCAAATTCCTGATCGCACAGCTTCTGAACCTGCGCGATGGAGGCACTGTCCGCCACATCAGTGAAAATCTTGGCCTCGTTGTATTTTCCTCTGATCTCGATCATAAAGTTCCTTTCTATTCCCGGGGCATGACGATCCCGTCAGCCTTTTCTGCAATTTGAGCCGTCAAGAAGGACGTTTCCCTACAGGCGGTCTCAGGGCGGCTTCATACCGGTTAGATTCCTCCTCTCTGTTTTCCGAAACCGGCCATATTGTGAATACTCATATGAACCAATGCCACCCCGTCATGGCGCCGGTCGTCTCATCAAGCTGCACCGCGATGTCATAATGACTCCTGCAGCCCAGCAGAGCCGCAGGATGACCGTTTTCAAGGATCAGATCATAAAATGCAACCGCCTTGTCCCGGAATTCCTTTGGAATCTCCAGCACCGAAAAAGGTGCCGCTGACCGCGCGCTTTGAAAAAACGCAATCTCTGTTTTACCGCACTTAACCATGATCCCGCTTTTCGTGGTCAGTTCTCTCATGCTTCTGCCGCCTCACTTATGCTCAGATATCCCCCCGGAGCCGGAGCTGGCATATTTCAAATGCATCCTCCACGGCGTCCTTTCCGAAGATCAAAAAGCGCCCTCAGCCCATCGTCGCAAAAGACGAACGGGCGCAGGGCGCAAAACAGACCGAAGGGAAGCCGCTCACATTGTCTGTGCATTTCCGGCCTCTTTCACAGCAGACCATTTGCCTGGGCTGTCGCCGCTGTGAAAAAATTATATCATACTTCATGCCGGGTGGGGAGGACGATTTAAAGGTTTCCTGATTATGCCTCCTTTTATGCCAGATCCCCCGCGGCCTTGACGCGGACGCGGCTGGTGCTTCCCACGCAGTAGGCAAGAGGCACATCCTCCACCTCAATGATCTCCACCGTATCCGGGATGGCTCCCGCCTCCACTGCCAGTCTTGCCGCCTCCTCCTTTGCCTGGGAAAGCGCCTGGTCTCTGGGGATCTGATCGTAGTCGATCAGCTGTTCGTAATTTCCAGATACCTTGGAAATGGCGGAGCCGATGGCATTGGCGCAGCCGAAATGCTCCGGGTTGCAGACCTGAGACGTTCCGGCCAGATCCTTCGGGAGAATGATGGAACCGCCCCCCACAAGCACCACATCCACGTCGCCTCCGGAAAGCTTCAGGGAATCGATGCAGTCCTCCGCCATCCCCCGGATCACCTCCATGGCCTGGGCCGCGAAGCCGTCGTCGATCCCTTCCGCCAGCTTTGGATCGCCGATCCGCGCCATACCGAGCTTCACCGCAATGTCCGTTGCAGTCACTGTCTGTCCGCCGAATACCAGAGCCTCCGAGGTGATGCGGTAGCCCACACTGTCGGGGCCTACCGTCACGCGTCCGTCCGGCTGTCTGCGGACGATGGAGCCGCCCCCGAGCCCGATGGAAATGATATCCGGCATGCGGAAGTTGGTACGCACGCCGCCGATGACTGCCGCCGCGCTGGACTCCCGCGGGAATGCGTTCTGGATGACGCCAAAGTCCGTGGTGGTCCCGCCCACATCAACGACGATGGAATCCTTCAGCCTGCTCAGGTAGGAAGCGCCCCGGATGGAGTTCGTAGGGCCGCATGCGATCGTAAGGATCGGATAGCGGCGGGCGTGCTCCATGGTCATCAGCGTGCCGTCGTTCTGAGAAAGATAGATCTCCGCATTGGTGATCCCCTCCTGCTTCAGAGACCTGGCAAAGCCTTCTGTAAACCGTTCCGCCACTTTGTACAGAGCCGCGTTCAGGATCGCGGCATTTTCCCTTTCGATCAGCCCCATGGAGCCGATCTCACTAGAAATGGAGATGGGGATCTCCTCCCCCATGATCTCCCTGCACAGCCGGGCGATCTCCAGCTCCTGGTCGTTTCGGATCGTAGAAAATACACAGGAGACGGCAATGGACTGCACCTTTCCCTTCACCCTCCGGAAAAACGCTTCCGCGGCCGCCCGGTCCAGCTGCGTGATCTCCCTCCCATTGAATTCATAGCCGCCGCGGATCACCGTATGATCCTCAACCACAGCCTGAATATCCTCCGGCCAGTCTACCATGGGAGGGATGCCGGTGGTCGCAGGAGCGCCGATGCGCACCAGGCCAACCTTCGCCAGATTTTTTCTCTCCACAATGGCGTTGGTGCACTGGGTAGTCCCAAGCATCGCCTGGGATATGCTCTTCCTGTCGATCCCCGCCCTGTCGATCACTTCGCGGAGAGCGCAGAGGATCCCGTCATAAACGTCTTCGGTCGTGGGATGCTTCACCTCCGCCACCACCTGCAGCCTTTCGTCGATGATCACAGCGTCCGTATTCGTGCCGCCCACATCTATACCAAGCTTATACATCGCTTCCGCCTCCCTTCACACGCTCTTCCAGCGGGATATAATCGGTATCCAGGCCGAAATACCGGGGGCCGACCAGCTCCAGGCCGGCCTGCGTGCGCCACATGTCATAGCATTTCAGCCCTGTCACCATGACCCGCTTTCCGTATTTCAGCGCTTCAGTGGTCACAGGAGTAAAGGTCTCCGTGTCCACCAGACAGATCAGATCCGGAACGGTAGCGCAGATCCGCCCGTCCACCGTCACGGAAAGATTCTCATTCTGGAAGGTGACCTCCGCCTTTTTTCCCCGGAAATCGCCGATGCCTTCCAACAGGATGCGGCCCAGATTGAACGCGCCGTTGGTTTCCCGAAGCACGTCCACGATCTTTCCCCGAAACAGGCCGTACCCTTCGCTTGCCTTCAGGAAGGCTTCCTGCGGCGTGAGGTCCGGCTGATTTTTCACATTGCGGATCGCCCTTCCCAGCA
>DWUW01000328.1 GCA_019120525.1 Candidatus Eisenbergiella stercorigallinarum
CTGACCGAAAGGAAGGAAGGGTATTCGGAAACGGTGGCGGAAGGAAACGTGATGGCCCAGAGCCCGGAGGGCGGTACGAAGGCGGAGCGGGGAAGCACCGTGACCATCACCATCAGCCTGGGGCCTCCGGAAAACAAGGTGGCGGTCCCGGATGTGCTCGGCATGCTCCCGGATGAAGCGAAGGCTACGATGGAAGCGGTGGGCCTGGTGGGAAATGTAAAAGAGGTCAGCGACGATGACGAAACCATGATCGGCAAGGTGATCGGCCTCAACTACTCCATCGGGACGCAGGTGGAGCCGGGAACCTCGATCGACATTTATGTCAGCACCGGTCCGGCGGCTACCTATATGTATGTGGAAAATATTGAAAGCCCGGCCCTGGAGGATCCCGCCTATGTGGAGGGGACCCAGTGCGTGATCGTGCTCACGACGGCCAGCGGGACGGAGATCTACCGCACGGCTGTGACTTCCTTCCCGTATCCGGTAAACCTTCTGAACATCAGCGAGCCCACCGGTGTCCTGACGCTCATTTATACCGTCAATACGGAAGCGACGACGGTGACCGATCCCGTCACAGGGGCTGTGACCGCTGTGCCGGGGGCTTCGGAGCAGAGAACCATTAACAGGCCGATCACATTTATCAGGAACGATTCTGGAACATGAGAGGAAGAATAATCAGAGGAATTGCGGGATTTTATTATGTTTCTCCCGATCCGCCAGCGGAGGGCGGAAAGGGAGAGACGGTTTTGCCGGAGGAGATCCCGCAGCGTTCCGGCGAAATGTATGAATGCCGTGCAAAGGGGATCTTCCGGAAAGACGGGAAAAAACCCCTTCCCGGCGATTATGTGGAATTTGATATCACGAGCGAGGAAGAAAAAGAGGGAAATGTCAGAAAGATCCTGCCGCGCCGGAGCGCGCTGGTCCGCCCCGCGGTGGCGAACGTGGACCAGGCGCTGGTCATCATGGCGGCAGTGAGCCCGCAGCCGAACCTGAACCTGATGGATCGTTTCCTCGTCGCCATGGAACAGCAGGGGGTCGCCTGCTGTATCTGTTTTAACAAAAAGGATCTGGCGGATGACGGAACCTGCAGGGCGCTGGCGGACAGCTACCGCGGCACCGGATATCCGGTGGTCTTTGCCAGCGCGAAAACAAAAGAAGGGCTTCCCGGGCTGCAAAACCTCCTGGAGGGCAGGACCACTGCGGTCGCCGGCCCCAGCGGCGTGGGGAAGTCTTCCCTGATCAACAGCCTGCAGGACGGTGTTTTCATGCAGACGGGTGAGATCAGCAGGATCGAGAGGGGAAGGCATACCACCAGGCATTCGGAACTGATCCGCATCCGGCCGGGGACCTGGATCGTGGATACCCCGGGCTTCAGCTCCATCGAGCTGTCTGGCATGGAGAAGGAGGAGCTCGGCCGCTTCTTCCCGGATTTTGTGAAATGGGAGCCCCAGTGCCGTTTTACCGGCTGCGCCCACATCAGCGAGCCGGACTGCGGCGTCAAGGCCGCCCTTTTTCGGGGAGAGGTCAGCGAAAGCAGATATGAGAATTACTGCCAGCTCTACGCGGAGCTGAAAGACAGAAGAAAATACTGAAAAAAAGGAGATAAAGAGATTATGAAATTAGGAATCGTAGGCCTGCCGAACGTGGGCAAGAGTACGCTGTTTAACTCCCTGACCAAAGCGGGAGCGGAGTCCGCGAACTATCCGTTCTGTACCATTGATCCCAACGTGGGGATCGTGTCCGTCCCGGACGGACGCCTGAAGCTCCTCGGAGATATGTACCAGTCCAGGAAGGTGACGCCCGCCGTCATTGAATTCGTGGACATCGCCGGCCTGGTCAAGGGAGCCTCCAAAGGAGAGGGCCTTGGAAACCAGTTTTTGAGCAACATCCGTGAGGTGGACGCCATTGTCCATGTGGTGCGCTGCTTTGAGGATCCCAACGTGGTGCATGTGGACGGCAGCATCGATCCTCTCAGGGATATCGAGACCATCAACCTGGAGCTGATCTTTTCCGACATCGAGATCCTGGAAAGGAGGATCGCAAAGGTCGGAAAGCAGGCCCGGATGGACAAGACCCTCGCGAAGGAGGCGGACCTTCTGCAGCGGGTGAAGGAGCTTCTGGAAACGGGAGCTCTTGCCGCCAGGTTCCAGCCCGCGGACGAGGACGAGGAAGCCATCTTTTCTTCCCTGAACCTGCTGACGGCCAAGCCGGTGATCTACGCCGCGAACGTGGGAGAGGACGATCTTGCCGACGACGGCGCTTCCAATGCGGGCGTGCAGGCTGTGCGGGAATACGCGGCGGAGAACAACAGCGAGGTGTTTGTGATCTGCGCCCAGATCGAGGAGGAGATCTCCGAGCTGGACGACGATGAGAAGGCCATGTTCCTGGAGGACCTGGGCCTGAAGGAGTCCGGCCTTGACAAGCTGGTGAAGGCCAGCTACCATCTGCTTGGCCTGATCAGCTTCCTCACTTCCGGCGAGGACGAGACCAGAGCCTGGACCATTAAGCGGGGAACCAAGGCGCCTCAGGCCGCGGGCAAGATCCACAGCGACTTCGAGCGCGGCTTCATCAAGGCCGAGGTGGTCAACTATAAGGACCTGCTGGAGCAGGGTTCCCTTGCCGCCGCCAGGGAAAAAGGCCTTGTCCGCATGGAAGGAAAGGATTACGTGGTGCAGGATGGGGATACGATCCTCTTCCGGTTCAACGTCTGATTCGGAATGAGCCCGGGGTCCGTGGCCTGACGGTTCCGCACTTCGTGTTGGGAACGGCGGCGAGCTTTCTGAATTTCGTGTGATAACTATATAAAGAAGGAGACGAACCAGCAGAGAAGTCCGGTTTTGATATCGTCCGGACTCTGCTGGGGCGTCTCCTTTTTGCGTGTCAGGGGTTAAAAATCAGTATTAACGGAAAGCCCCGTTCTCTTTCTTTGTCTTTTTTTCCCAATCCCCGGTTTTTGCTTGCAAAATCCCCTGATTTATACTAAAATCAATATCAAAGTGGCGGAAAGTGGTTCGAAGTGGTTGAAAGTGGAGTATCTGTCCCCGGAAACAGCCCGCAGGGAACGCTCC
>DWUW01000329.1 GCA_019120525.1 Candidatus Eisenbergiella stercorigallinarum
AAGCCTGACAGATATTGATCTCTCAATCATCCATCAGACTTTATCGTGCAGAAGAAGAGACTTGAACTCTCACGGTATCGCTACCACACGGACCTGAACCGTGCGCGTCTGCCAATTCCGCCATTCCTGCGCGACAAATAATATTATATACTTTTTCTCCAAAAAGTCAATACCAAAAATGAAAAAAGAACAGCATGAATCGAAAAGCCATGTTTGAACGATTTGTGCAGAAGGAGGTCATTGCATGAAAGTCATGAATGCGGAGTGGAGGGACCGCGTTGATCACTGGGTCAGAACGCTGAAAGAGGATTTTTATGAACCCCTGGGGGAAATCTCCTGGACGGCGTCACGCACCATGGAGCATCTGAGCCCGGAGGAGGCGCAGCGCCTGCCCTTCGTTTCCGTCCAGCCGGGATTCGTCTGGGGAAACACCTGGGAATACTGCTGGTTTCAGGGGAGCGTAGTCCTTCCCGAAAGGGCGGAGGGAAAGCGGATCGTGCTGAACCTGGCTCCGGATGGGGAATCCACCCTGTTTGTGAACGGGAAGAGCTTTGGAACCTATCGTGCGCCCTGGATCAGCGAAAACCACCATTATATGGAAGATAACGTGCTGGCCAGAGAGGGAAAGGCAGGAGAACGGTTTGATATCCTGATGGAAACCTACGCCGGCCACTATTATCCGGAGGCTCCGTCGGGCCACTGCGCGGTGGGTCCGGTCCTAAAGGGAATGTATCAGGATCCCCTGGAAGAGGGGAAACGGCGTACCCTGGGCGTATGCACCTTCGGCATCTGGAATGAGGAGGCTTATCAGCTTTATATGGACGTGCAGACGCTGATCGGGCTTCTGGAGGTCGTGGATCTTTCTTCGCTGCGCGCCGCGAAGATCGCGGAGGCGCTGGAGCGGTTCACGCTGACCGTTGACTTTGAGCAGGACAGGGAAGCAAGACAGGCTTCCTACAGGGAGGCTTCCGCGCGGCTGCGGCCGGTGATGGAGGCGGTAAACGGTTCTACCCAGCCGGTCTTCTATGCCGTCGGGAACGCCCATCTGGATCTTGCCTGGCTGTGGCCCATGGCGGAGACGCACCGGAAGACCTCCCGCACCTTTGCCGCGCAGCTGCGGCTGCTTGAAGAATATCCGGAATATAAATTCCTGCAGAGCCAGCCCGCTTCCTATGAAATGTGCCGGAAATATTATCCGGAGCTGTTTGAACGCATCCGCGAGGAGATCGGAAAGGGACAGTGGATCGCGGAAGGAGCCATGTGGGTGGAGCCGGATACCAATATGGCTTCCGGAGAGGCTCTGATCCGTCAGCTCGTCCATGGAAAGCGCTACTACAAAGATGTGCTTGGAACGGACAGCGTGATCCTCTGGCTGCCCGATACCTTCGGCTATACCGCCGCGCTTCCCCAGATTCTGCAGGGCTGCGGCGTGAAATACCTGGTGACCCAGAAGATTTTCTGGTCGTACAATGACGGAGAACCGTTCCCTTATCATTACTTTACCTGGAGGGGAATGGACGGCTCCGAGATAACCTCCTTCCTTCCTACCAGCTATACCTACCAAACGGATCCGAAGGAGGTCAACGATGTGTGGAAAAACCGTGTCCAGGCCAGGGACCTGGACGCCTTCCTCTTCCCGTTCGGATATGGGGACGGGGGCGGCGGCCCGGCAAGGGATCATGTGGAATTCGCGCTCAGGCAGAAGGATATCGAGGGCGGCGTGAAGGTGAAGATGGCCGGGCCCCGGGAATTCTTTGAAGATATGGAGAGACTGGGCGGACCGAAGAATACTTATGTGGGCGAGCTGTATTTCAGTGCGCACAGAGGTACCTATTCCTCCCAGGCGGACATCAAGAAGAACAACAGAAGGAGCGAGCTCATGCTCCGGGAAATGGAGATGTGGGCCAGCGTAGCTTCCTTAAGGGGCTGGGCCTATCCCATCGAACAGGCGGACGGGCTCTGGAAGACGCTGCTTCTGCATCAGTTCCATGATATCCTTCCCGGCTCCTCCATCGCCAGAGTTTATGTGGAGGCCAACGCGGCCCATGAAAAGCTGCAGGCGGAAGCGGCGGGAATTACCGCGGAAGCCGCGGCTGCCCTTATGGAGAAAAAAGAAGGCGTAACCGTATTCAATTCCCTGAGCTTTGAAAGGAAAGCCCCTGTGGCCCTTCCGGAGGAATATGCGGATGGAGCGGTTCTTCTGGACGGAACTGCCGTTCCCGTCCAGAAGACCTTCGAAGGCGTGAAGGCTCTTGTTTCCCTTCCTTCCTGTGGCGCGGTGTCCCTGTATCCGAAAGCAGGAAAAGAGCCTGCGGCGGAAATGGATCGGATGGAAACCGCGGCGGAAGCGCGCGGCGCTTCCCTGCAGAAAACAGCGGACGGCTTTGTGATGGAAAACCGTCTGGTACGCGCCAGGATAAACGGGCAGGGCGAGGTCACATCCTTCCGCCTGAAGAAGGATGCGGGAGAAGACGGGCTGTCCCGCGAGTACGCGGCAGGGCCGATGAACCGGATGCGTCTGTTCAAGGATATCCCCCGCAAATACGATGCCTGGGACATCGATTCCAATTATGTGTGCCAGGAAACCGGAGGAGCATATGAGGTTTCTGTGGAGCCTGTAGGAGAGGGCCTGGAAGCGGTTCTGAAGGTGACGGGAAGGATCAGCCAGTCCTCCTATACCCAGTATATCCGTCTGGCCGCGGAAAGCAGAAGGCTGGAGTTTGAAACGACCGTGGACTGGAAGGAACTGCACCGCCTTCTGAAGGCTGCATTCCCTGTAAATGTATATGCGGAAAACGGGATCAACGAGATTCAGTTCGGCTATGTGGAAAGACCGGCCCACCGTTCCAGACCCTATGACCAGGAACGCTTTGAGGTATGCAATCACCATTACAGCGCCTTCCGGGACGAAAACGGCGGAGCGGCCGTCCTCAATGACTGCAAATACGGCGTTTCCATGAATGGAAACAGCCTGGAGCTGACCCTTCTGCGAGCTTCCGCCGCGCCGGAGATGCGCGCGGACAATAAGGTGCATCATTTTACCTATGCCTTTACGGCCTGGGAAGGAAGCTTCATGGATTCCGATGTGGTAAGACAGGGCTATGAACTGAATGTGAAGCCCTATCTGGCCTCCGGAAGCGGACAGGACTTCAGCAT
>DWUW01000330.1 GCA_019120525.1 Candidatus Eisenbergiella stercorigallinarum
CCTGGGCCAGCATGGACTGAAGTACGGAAATATCTGTCGCCACATCCCAGGCGGTATCCTCAAACAGGCTGTCCAGAAGCTTTTCAAAAGCCAGGTTCAGCGTATCCAGCGTTTTCTCGATCTCCTGCTTCCCGGTCCGGATATTTTCTCCCTGGACCGGCTGCCGGTCCAGTTCCTCATAAGCGTCCAGCAGCTTCACCGTAGTTGGGAGATAATAATCCATAAACCGGCGCAGGTCATCCGCGCAGTCCGGATTTTCCTTCAGCCGTTCAAAGATCCGTTCCACAATGAGCTGCATACGGGAAATCTTTTTCGAGATCTCTTCCCCTGGAATGGCATCGTTGCTGCGTTCGATCTTTTCAATATAAACTCTCCCGGCCTCCATCATGTTCCGGATCTCTTCTGACAGGCCTTCGTTTTCCCTGCGTTCCCTGCCCGCCCGCTCCTGCTCCTCTTTCCTCCGCAGCTCCGCCTGTTTTTCGCTTTCTAGATACTGTCTGTAGGTTTCCTCGCTGACGATCAGGCAGGTTTCCTGTCTGTCCAGATGCCCCTGCCTGAACCAGCGGGCCCGGATCATCTTCTCCAGGTCGTTCTTTACAAAACGGGAGGACCTGCCTGTCCGCTCCGCCAGCTCTTCAATATCGCAATAGGTACGTCCCTCAAGAGCCTCCACATATCTGCTGAACCGCTTCGCCCTTCCCAAAAATCCTTTTCCGGCCAGGGCAGCAGCCGCCGCGAATACAAACGCCACACCAAAGATCCCGGCGGAAGCGGAAAAGACCGCTCCCCCGAGCCCGGCAAGGCCCATGGCCAGAAATACAAGAAGCCCGATGAGACAGGCACCGGCCACCGTACATCCCACAGCGGCCAGCACAGTTCCTCCCACCTGAGCCCCGATGGTCCCCGCGAACAGCGGGTTCCGGCCGCGCAATCCGCCAAAGCCCCGTTTTCCGGGGATGGACGTCTGCGCGCCAAAGGATCCGTGTCCGGAAACCGGCGGCCTCTCTTCCCGTTCTGCCGCAAAGCTTTCCATTCCTTTTTTCAGGCTGTCTCCCAGATTCTCCAGCCCGTCCGCTACCGTACGGCGGATATTTTCATCCAGCCTCCGGAAATCTCCCGCGTTTACCGCGTCATCCACCATCCTGCGGATCTCGTTTCCCAGATCGCTCCAATCATTGTAGCCCATTTTCTGTCAAACCCTTTATCCCGGAAGCCTCAGCCCAGCTTCCAGATATCCTCGTTGTACTCCCGGATCGTCCGGTCGGAAGAAAAATATCCTGATTTCGCGATATTGACTAACATCATCCTCTTCCATTTTTCCCGGTCTCCATAATCCTCCAGCATGCGGTCCTTCACCGCGATATACTCCTCCAGGTCCAGAAGCGTCATAAACCAGTCTTTGTCCAGAAGCTCCTGGTACAGCCTTTCCAGATTCTCCTTATGGCCGGCCGCGAGCGCCTGCTTCCCGATGATAAAATCAACCGCTTCCCGGATCACGGGACTCTTCTCATAATAATCCCTGGAAACATAATCTGCCTTATCATAATGGGCGATGACCGTTTCGGAATCCTTTCCGAAAATATAGATATTTTCATCCCCCACCAGCTCATGGATCTCCACATTCGCGCCGTCCGCCGTTCCCAGCGTAACCGCGCCGTTCGCCATGAACTTCATGTTTCCCGTTCCTGAGGCCTCCTTGGAGGCCAGGGAGATCTGTTCGGAAATATCACAGGCCGGGATCAGCTTCTCCGCGTAGCTTACATTGTAGTTTTCCACCATTACAACCTTCAGGTAAGGGCTTACCAGAGGATCGCTGTTGATGATCTTCTGCAGCACCAGGATCAGATGGATGATATCCTGGGCGATCACATAGGCAGGCGCCGCCTTTGCTCCGAAAATGCAGGTTATGGGAGCAGACGGTTTCTTTCCCTTTCGGATCTCCAGATACTTGTGAATGATATAAAGCGCATTCATCTGCTGGCGCTTGTACTCATGGAGACGCTTGATCTGGATATCAAAAACGGATCCCGGATCGATGGATACGCCTTCCTTTTCCAGAATATAAGCGGCCAGCTTTTCCTTGTTCTCCTTCTTGATCTGCCAGAGCTTCTCAAGGAATTCCCCGTCGTCCTTATATTCCAGCAGTTTTTCCAGCTCATCGGCGTTCTTATGGAATCCCGTTCCGATCGTTTCCGTGATCAGCTCCGCAAGCGGCCTGTTGCAGGACAGAAGCCATCTGCGGAAGGTGATCCCGTTCGTCTTATTGTTAAACTTTTCCGGATAAATCTCATAGAAGGGACGAAGCTCCGTTTCCTTCAGGATCTGCGTATGGATCGCCGCGACGCCGTTTACGGAAAAGCCGTAATGGATATCCATATGCGCCATGTGGACGCGTTCCTTTTCATCCATGATAGCTACCGCCGGATCGCTGTATTTTTCCTTTACCCTTCTGTCCAGCTCCTGAATGATGGGTACCAGCTGGGGAACCACCTTCTCCAGATAGGAAAGCGGCCACTTTTCCAGCGCCTCCGCCAGGATGGTATGATTGGTATAGGCGCAGGTACGGCTTACCACATTTACCGCCTCATCCATGGAAAACGCCTTGTCCTCCACCAGGATCCGGATCAGCTCCGGAATGATCAGGGACGGATGCGTATCGTTGATCTGGATGACCGCGAATTCATCCAGACGGCGCAGGTCATTCTGCTTCTCCTTCATTTCCTTCAGAATGAGCTGCGCGGCGTTGCTCACCATGAAATACTGCTGATAGATACGAAGAAGATTTCCCTCCTCATCCGAATCATCCGGATACAAAAACAGGGTCAGGTTCTTATCCACCGCTGTTTTATCAAAGGTGATCCCTTCCTTCACCAGGCTTTCATCCACCGATTCCAGGTCAAACAGGCGCAGCTTGTTCACCCCGCTGTCATAACCGATCACGTCAATGTCATACAGCCGGGACGTTACCTTATGGTCCCCAAAGAAAACATCAAAACTGATATTCGTTTTTGTCAGCCAGGACTCCGGCTCGATCCAGGCGTCCTTTTCAGCCGCCTGCAGCCCGTCTTTAAATTTCTGACGGAACAGGCCGAAATGATAATTCAGCCCGATCCCCTCCCCGGGAAGCCCCAGGGTGGCGATGGAATCCATAAAACAGGCCGCCAGCCTTCCCAGGCCACCGTTTCCCAGGGAGGGCTCCGGTTCCGCGTCCTCGATCCGCGCCATGTCCCTTCCATGGGCCTTCAGTATGGAATCCACCTTATCGTAGATGCCAAGATTGATCAGGTTGTTGGCAAGCAGCTTTCCGATCAGGAATTCCGCCGAAATGTAATATACCTTCTTTTTGCCGTCGATGGGGATCGTAGCCTCCATCATTCCCTTAACAAGGTTCAGGATCACATGATAAAGCTCCCGGTCCGAACATTCCTCCAGGCTTTTCCCAAAGGATTTTTCAGCCAGGCTTACCATTTCCTGCTCCATTTTCACTTCCAGGATCTCTCTCTGCAGCGTGTCCATTACTGTCATATCATTCTCCACTTCCGAATTCAGTTCAGCACATCCTGATACCGCATTCTGATAATCTGATAATCCGGCATGATACGTCTTCCGGATCCTCCTTCCAACAGCCTTCCCATCTCCTCCATCGCTTCCTCGGAAATCCGATGAAAATCCTGTCTTACTGTATTCATCTGCATTCCGGCGTAGCACATCAGCGTGATTCCGTCAAAGCCGCACACCGGCCGGAAAATATCCATTTCCTGCAGCGCCCGCATGGCTCCGATCGCCATCAGGTCTGACGCGCATACGATCACATCGTATCCGGCCGCGTAGCGGAAGGTCAGCTCCCTTGCCTTCTTTTCACTGAAATCCCCGTTTTTTACCAGAAGGGACAGCCCTTCCTCCGCAGCGAGCCTGCGGATCCCCGCAAGCCGTTCCTGCGTCACATATCCGTCCGGCCGGCCGGACAGATAAAGGACGCTTTTTCCGTCATTTTCCAGGACCGTTTTTCTGGCCACTTCATACTGTGCCTGTCCGTGATCGATCTGAATGGATGACGTGGTTTCATTCACCACAGGCACATCCACCGCCACGACACGGAATTCCTTCCGTTCAATCAGTTCCTGCAGGATTCTGTCCTTCTTCCCCATCCCGTAAATGATAACGCCTTCTATCCCCTGGGAACGGAAATAATCCGCGATCTCCGAAGCGCTGCGGCCGCGGAGCATGGAGAAAAAGAGCGTCGCCACATCCAGCCTTTTCTCTACCGCTTTGCTGATGGCGCCGGACAGATACTGCATATCGATCTCATCCACCGCCTGTGTATCCGTATTCAGATTGAGCAATAACGCTACCCTTCCGGTTTTTTTTGAGGAAAGCGCAGAAGCAAGCAGGTTTGGCGTAAAATTCAGCTCCCGCACCGCCTCATTCACCCTGATCCTGGTTTCCTCACTCACATTAGGATAACCGTTGAGC
>DWUW01000331.1 GCA_019120525.1 Candidatus Eisenbergiella stercorigallinarum
GCGGCAGGGCGCGCCGGTCTTGATCTGTCCGGCGTTTGCGGCCACGGCAAGATCCGCGATGGTGGTATCCTCCGTTTCCCCGGAGCGGTGGGAAATGATCGCGCAGTAGCCGTTTTTCTGCGCCGTCTCAATGGCCTCCATAGCTTCGGAGAGCGTGCCGATCTGGTTCACCTTCACAAGGACGGCATTCGCCGCCCCCAGCTGGATGCCCGCCCGCAGGCGCTTCGGGTTGGTGACGAACAGATCGTCTCCCACCAGCTGGATCTGTCCGCCGAGCCTTTCGGTCAGCCTCTTCCATCCGTCCCAGTCATCCTCAAACAGGCCGTCCTCAATGGACGCTATGGGGAATTCCCGGACCAGCTCCTCATACCAGGAGATCATCTCCTCCGGGCTGCGGCGGATCTCCTTCCCTCTCATCCGGCTCTCGCCCGGGAAAAAATAGGTTCCGCTCTTCTCCTCATACAGCTCGCTTGCCGCCGCATCCAGGGCGATCCTGATATCGCGGCCCGCCTCGTAGCCGCTTTTCCCCACGGCCTCCACGATCAGGGAAAGCACCTCTCTGCTGTCCGAAAGGTCCGGGGCGAAGCCGCCCTCGTCTCCCACCGCCGTGGACAGGCCTCTGCGGCCGCAGAGCTTCTTTAAATTATGATAGATCTCCGCGCAGATGCGAAGCCCGTCCGCAAAGCTCTCCGCACGCACGGGCATGATCATGAACTCCTGCAGGTCGACGGTGTTGTCGGCGTGCTTTCCTCCATTTAAAATGTTCATCATGGGGACCGGAAGCTGGCAGGCGCGAACGCCCCCCAGATACTGATAGAGCGGAAGGCCGGCCGCACGCGCCGCCGCCTTTGCCGCAGCAAGGGAGACGCTCAGGATGGCGTTCGCTCCAAGCACGGACTTGTTGTCCGTCCCGTCCTCCTCGGTCAGAAGCCTGTCGATCTCCATCTGGCAGAGGGCGTTTCGTCCCAGCAGCGCGTCCCTCAGCCTGGTATTCGCATGCTTCACCGCCTTCTGCACGCCGAGGCCGAAATAACGGGGCTCTCCGTCCCGAAGCTCCGCCGCCTCAAACTGCCCCGTGGAGGCCCCGGAGGGGACGCTGGCCCTTCCCGTGATCCCTCCCGCGAGCGTCACCTGCGCCTCCACCGTGGGATTTCCCCGGGAATCCAGGATCTCTCTCGCGTGTACATCCGTAATTTCCAGATACATCTTTCTCTCTCCTTTCCGGCATCTGTTTTTTCTCCTAACAGTATTGCCGGAAAGGGTGATTTTTACCCGCCGTATTTTGTCTCTTCTACCACGAACGCCGGCAGCCGGTCTTCCAGCACCGTAAAATAAAGATAGGTTTCGGTAAAGCGCTCGCCCGGCCGGAAGGTCACAGCGGCCTGATAATTGTCGCTGTCCCAGTATCTTCCCGTGATCCCGTTTCCTGCCACATCCAGAAGGTTCTGCGGATACAGGGCCGGGGCGATCCGGGAAAGCTGCTCCGCGCCGGCATAGACCTGGGTGATCTCTTTTTCCGGCGAATAGGTAATGGAACGGGAGCCGCCGGCATCCCGGGTGATATCCTCTTCCTCCAGATTGTAGCAGGTGATGCTCACGCTCAGAAGCTGGTCCGCCGAAAGGACGCCGCCCTCCTCCGGCTCCATATACACATCCTGCCCGCGAAGAAGCTCTATGGTCTCCGTAAACGCTTCATAGACAGGATACTCCCAGCTATACTCCGTTTTTTCCGGGCCTTTCCAGATGAAGACGAGCTTTCCCACGGGAAGGCTGTCCAGCATGAGGCTGCAGCTGTATTTGGAAAGATCCCTGCCGTAGGCTTCCAGCAGCGGCTCCGGGCTGTCCAGCCAGGATACGCGGTTCAGCCCGTTCCCATAGGAAATCTGCAGCTCACCTTTGCTTTCCAGAAGCGCCGGGTCGCAGATCTGATATCTGGCGGTCTGAAAATCCGCGTCGGCAAAGATAGCGTCGAACTCCCGGACGTTTTCCCGCGCATCCGTCCGGATCGTCCGGTATACCTTCCTTCCGTCCGTCAGCGTATAGCGGATGGAAACGTCCGTCATGCCTCCGGAAAGAGTCCCGGACGGCTCCGTTTCCGCTTCTGTATTTTCCTCCCTCCGGACCGCCTCCGCGGCCAGGGCGCGCACCGCGGCGACGGTATCCCGGTCCTCCGATTCCATATGCTTCAGCATATAGTTTTCCGGATCCTCGTGGTACATGTCCCGTTTGAACAGATTTTCATAAAAACCGAAGCTGTAGCTGTCGTTGCAGAACGCCACGCCCACGCTCCCGATCTGCTCTGCCCTGGGGATATAGGCATCATAGCCTGTCAGATCCAGCGCGAAGCAGGCAAAGATCAGCGCGGCAGCCGCCCCCGCCGCCGGCAGATGCCACTTCGCGCACAGAACGCTCCTGATGTCGAAATCAAAGAGCACCTGCAGAAGCCCATGGCTTAAAAACAGGCCGAGCAGCATGCCGAGCAGGGCAAAGGGAACGCTTTCCTCCGCAAGCTGCCAGAACCACATCCCGGAAAGCAGGGTGAGCGGGATCATCAGAAGAAGCTTCACGGGCGTACGGATCCTCCCAAAGGCCAGCGCGCTTCCGGCAGCCTCCGCCCTTCTTTTCCGATACAGGAACCAGGAAAGCGCCCCGTATGCCGCCGCCTGTACGGCCATAAGGGCGGTCAGCCTCCCGAAGGAAGCCAGATACCTGCTTCCGTATCCGGCAAAATACTCCCGCAGTCTCCCGCTTTCACGCAGGAAAGCGACCACCGGAGAGGTAACTGCCATTTCCGAAATGTTTCCGAGATCGCAGTAAAAATCGAAAAAGGAGCTTCTCATTTCATCAAAAAGCCAGCGCGCCACCGGCTCATAGAAGAACAGGACGGCCGCGGCGAGCAGGGAGACCATCCCGTTTCCCGTCAGCATCACCGCGGTAAGGGCCATGTTGTAGCAGGCCAGAAAAAACAGCAGGTTGACCAGGTACATGAGAAGCGCGTAGAGAAGCGCCTCTCCCGTCAGCGCGCCCATCACCGCCGCCGCGGGGAGCGTAAGAAGGAGCATAACAAAGTAGCAGACCGCGAAAACCGCTACCCCGTTCCCATAGACCACCGCGAACCGCCTGCGCGGGGAAACCGGCACGCTCAGATACAGATCCAGCTTCCGCCTGCTGTCCAGCCAGGAAAAGCCCTGCACCGCGAAAAGCAGCGCAAGCAGAAAAACCAGGAACTCAAACCAGCCGTTGGAAACGGTCTGCATGAAAGCGTCTCCCATCCATTCCCGCTTCGTCATCTCCCCCAGCCAGGAAGGGTTCTCCGCGATCCGCCTGCCCTCCACGGACAGTTCCAGCGCCAGCCTGACCGGCAGGGCGAGAAACAGCGCAAGCGCGCCCACCAGCACCGTCCAGCTCCTGCGCTTCAGATTTTCCCTGCAGTCAGCCCAGAAGGAGCCTTTTGACATCATAGCCCTTCACCTCCGTTTCACTGATAAAGATTTCTTCCAGGGACAGCGGCAGCACCTCATAGAAATGCGTTCCGGCCTCCGCGAACAGCGAAAGCACCTCTTCCCGCTCCCCCCGTACCGTAAATGTGTAAAGAGAGCCTCTTTTTTCCTGTCTGACGACGGTAAGACGTGGGATCGTACGCGCCGCCTCTTCCTCCGAGGAAAAGACGCACTGCACCTTCTGGATGCCGCACTTCATCTCCTCCAGATCCTTTGACAAAAGGATCCCGCCCTGATGCAGCAGCCCCACATGGTCGCAGATATCCTCCAGCTCCCGCAGATTGTGCGAGGCGATCACCGGAGTCAGGCCCCTTCTCTCCATTTCCTGAGCCAGAATGCTTTTGACGCCCTGGCGCATGACCGGATCCAGGCCGTCGAAGGTCTCGTCGCACAGCAGATACTTCGTCTGGCTGCTGATGCCGCAGATCAGGGCGAGCTGCTTCTTCATCCCCTTGGAGAAATTATCGATCTTGCGCCTGCTGTCCAGCCCGAAGGAGGCCAGATACATATAGAAGAACTCCCGGTTGAACCGGTCGTATACGCTGCTGTAATACCGTTCCATGTCCCGGGGTGTGGCGTGGGCGAAAAAATAGGGTTCATCCGGAATGAAAAAGCACCTTCTTCTCGCGTCGACGCTGTCCCCCGCGTTCATGCCGTCGATCAGGACCATCCCCTCGTCCGGCTTCAGGACTCCCGCCGCCATGCGCAGGATCGTGCTCTTTCCCGCGCCGTTGGTCCCGACCAGGCCGAACACATTCTCCTCCTTCATCCGGAAGCTCACGTTCTTCACCGCCTCCGTCCTTCCAAAGCTTTTGGAGGCGTTCCTAAGCTCAATCATGTTCCTTCCCTCCCCGCGCTCCCGCTTTCTCCTCATCCTCTGTCAGCCAGCCGGCAAGCTCCTTTATACCGATCCCAATCTCCCTGGCTTCCCGCACCAGCTCCTTCAGCTTTTTCAGAAGCTGCTCTTTCCTCACGTCCAGAAGCTTCTCATCATAAGCCACAAAATTCCCCCGGCCCTTCACCGTATAGATGAAGCCCTGACGCTCCAGCTCGGCATACGCCCTCTGGATGGTGTTGGGATTGATCGACAGCTCCACGGCCAGGCTCCTGACGGACGGCATCCGGGTATTCGGTTCCAGCGCCCCGGTCAGGATCAGCATCTGAAATCTGTCCACAACCTGCTCGTAAATGGGACGTGCATCCTTATAATCGATGATAATCACAGGACTCCTTTCCGCATCGCATGCTGTATGAAGTGTATTAACTATACTGATACAGTTAACATATCATGTTTCCGTCCGGCTGGCAAGAAAAAGCAGGAAAAAACCGAAAAAATTTACAGCTCTTTCAGGAGGGCTGCCTGCCGGAGAAAGCCGCGAAGGACAGGGCCGGCGTCGCCCTGGTATTCCTGGCTGCGGTGGTCGGAAGCAGGAAAGGGGGCAGCTGCATCAGCGGATGCGGCTGCCCCCTTCGGTTTTTCTATCACAGGACTGGTCTTTCCGGGCTTCTCCGCCCGTTCTTCAGTCCTTCTTAACCAGCAGGCTCTTTCCGGTCATTTCCTTCGGCTGCTCCTTGCCCATGATCTGGATCAGGGTGGGAACGATGTCCGCCAGGCAGCCGCCCTCTCTCAGGGTATAGGAGGGATCGTAGTTCACCAGGATGAAGGGAACCTGATTCGTCGTATGCGCGGTGAACGGAGCGCCCGTCTCGTAGTCGATGAGCTGTTCCGCGTTGCCGTGGTCCGCGCAGATGAACATCACGCCATCCACGCTCTTAATGG
>DWUW01000332.1 GCA_019120525.1 Candidatus Eisenbergiella stercorigallinarum
GTACTCCGGGAGCAGTTCGGCGTGGAGGATCCCCATGAGCTGGTTCATTTCCTGCCCGCCTCCCTCTGGGAGAAGATCGGGGAAACGCTGGGAGAGACGGAAACGGATCTGACCATCCGCGTCCTGGCGGAAGAGGGAGCGTCCATGGAGACGCTGGACAGCCTGGAGGAGGAAATAAACGGCCTGCTGGAAGGCTATGAAACGGAGAGTGAAAACCGCCTCCGGGCCAGGCTGGAAAGCGACAGGGCCTATGACGCCCTCATGACGCTTTTCGGAAGCTTCTGCGCCCTTCTCGCCCTGTTCGGCATCAGCAGCGTGTTTCTCAACACCCTGAGCTTTGTGCGGCAGAGACGGCGGGAAGTGGCCAGGTATCTTTCCGTGGGAATGACGCCTTGCAGCGTGGGGAAGATGTTCTTCGTGGAAGCTCTGGTGCTTGCCGGAAGGCCGGCGCTTGTCACCCTGCCCCTGGCCGCTCTGATCGTGGCGTGGTTTCTGAAAACGAGTTATCTGGATGCGGGCCTGTTTATCCGGCACGCGCCCGTGGTCCCTGTCCTTCTTTTCCTGGCCGCCATTTTTGCCTTTGTGGGACTGGCCTATTATCTGGGAGCCAGGAAGCTTCTTCGCTGCAGCCTGACGGAGCTTTTGAGGGATGAGAGCGCGGTTTAGTCCGCTCGACGGGTTGCCGGACGCAGAATCGGGAAACTAAAAGAGCCCCGGCCGATATCCGCACAGAGGCGTCGGCCGGGGCTTTTCATGAGCCGGTGAAAAAATAAAAGCACCAACCCCGAAGCTCTTATGTCTTCAAAATCGGTACTTTCAAGTGCGCCTTCAGGGGCTCGAACCCTGGACACCCTGATTAAGAGTCAGGTGCTCTACCAACTGAGCTAAAGGCGCGTTTCTTTTGTGTCTTCCTTAACGCAAAATTTATTATATTACATGTCCTTTTATTTTGCAACACTTTTTTTGAAAAAATTTATAATTTTTTCCGGAAGCTTTCAGAATACTGAAAAGTATGGTATGTTAGATTTGTACCGTCTAGGCGAAAGCGCGGAAAACGCGCCCGGCGGCACAGTTTCCAGACGGGATTTACAACGCTTCGACATGGAGGAAGCTATGATTTTTGACAGTCACGCACATTATGACGATAAAGCTTTTGACGGGGACCGGGACGCGCTTCTTTCGTCGTTTCCCCAGAACGGGATCGAAGGAGTGGTGAACGCGGGAGCGGACCGGAGGTCCGTCTGGAAGACGCTGGAGCTTGCGGAGCAGTATCCTTTCGTCTATGCCGCGGTTGGGATCCATCCGGAGCATGTGGGGGATATGAGGGAAGAGGATCTGGAGTGGCTGCGCGGCCTGCTGGCCGGAGCGCGGGTGGTCGCCGTGGGAGAGATCGGGCTGGACTATTACTGGGATCAGACGAAGAAGGAGCTTCAGAAAAAATGGTTCGCCGCCCAGCTTGCCCTGGCGGCGGAGGAAAAGCATCCGGTGGTGGTCCATTCCAGAGACGCGGCCGCGGACACGCTGGAGCTGATGCGGTCGGAATACGGGAAACGACCCGCCTGTATCCACTGTTTTTCCTATTCCAGGGAAATGGCGGAGGAGTTTCTGAAGCTGGACTACAGGATCGGGATCGGCGGCGTGGTCACTTTTAAAAACGCAAAGAAGATCCGGGAGGTGGTGGAGTACCTTCCCATGGACCGGATCCTTCTGGAGACGGACTGCCCCTATCTTGCGCCGGAGCCGAATCGGGGAAAACGGAATTTGTCCCTGAATCTGCCCTATGTTATCCGGCAGATTGCCGAGATCAAGGGGATCGACCCGCAGGAGGTGGAGGAGATCACCTGCCGGAACGCGAAGGAATTTTTCGGGATCGGAACAGGAGCCTGAAAAAGGAAGAACAGAAAGCGAGGAGTTATGCCAAAGCTCGGAACAGCCGCGGGGACCCTGGAGGTCCTGCGGAAATATGATTTTCATTTTCAGAAAAAATACGGTCAGAATTTTCTGATCGATCCCAATAAGCTGGAAGCGATCGTGGAAGCGGCCGGCGTGGGAGAAGAGGACTGCGTGCTGGAGATCGGGCCGGGGATCGGCACGCTGACCCAGTATCTGGCCGAACGGGCGGGAAGCGTGATCGCCGTGGAGATCGATCAGGCGCTCATCCCGATCCTTTCGGATACCCTTTCCGAATATCCCAATGTCACCGTGATCAACGAGGATATCCTGAAGGTGGATATCGCGCGCCTGTCCCGGGAGAAAAACGCGGGCAGGCCCTTCAAGGTGGTGGCGAATCTGCCCTATTACATCACCACGCCCATCATCATGAAGCTGTTTGAAAGCCATGCGCCGATCGATCTCATCACCATCATGGTGCAGACGGAGGTGGCCGAACGGATGCAGGAGGGGCCGGGAAGCAAGGAGTACGGAGCGCTGTCCCTGGCCGTTCAGTATTATTCCAGGCCCGAAATCGTGGCGCATGTGCCCGCGGGCTGCTTCATTCCGGCTCCGAAGGTGGGAAGCAGCGTGATCCGTCTGACCAGATACGAAGAGCCGCCGGTGACGGTAAAGGACGAGGCCTTCCTGTTCCGTCTGATCCGCGCCTCCTTCAACCAGCGCAGGAAGACGCTGGTCAACGGCCTGGGGAACGCGGAGGGACTTGCGGTTACCAAAGCGGAGGCAGCAGAAGCGCTACGGACCCTTGGAATCCCGGAAAATATCCGGGGAGAAGCGCTCTCTCTGGAGCAGTTCGCCCGTCTGTCCGACCTTCTCTGTCAGAAGGAAGCTGAAAAAAAGGGATCGTCTGACCCGCAGACGAAGAAAAATACGCGGATTGAACGGCAGGAGGACGAATGATCATGGAAGCGGTTATTTTTGACATGGACGGCGTCCTGTTCGATACGGAGCGGCTGAGCATTTCCTGCTGGCTGGAGACGGCGCAGAGGATGGGGCTGGGGGATATCAGGAAGGGCGCGTACGGCTGTATCGGCCTGAACCGGACGGACAGCAGGATCTTTATCAGAAGCCTGTACGGCGACGCCTTTCCCTATGATGAATTCCGGGCGGAAAATTCCGCCCTGTTTCAGGAAAAAATAGAAAGAGACGGCCTTCCCGTAAAAAAAGGAGCCGGGGAGCTTCTGGCCTGGCTGAAGGAAAAGGGAGTGAAAACGGCCGTCGCTTCCTCCACCAATACGCAGACGGTGAAGAGCCACATGGAGAGGGCCGGGTTCCTCCCGTATTTTCAGGAGATCATCGGCGGGGATATGGTGGAGCACAGCAAGCCCAGGCCGGACATTTATCTGATGGCCTGCAGGAGGCTTGGCGTGGAGCCCCAAAAGGCCGCGGCAATAGAGGATTCCCCCAACGGCATCCGAAGCGCCCACGCGGCGGGCATGCTTCCCGTCATGGTTCCTGATATGGTGGAGCCGACGGCGGAGATCGAAGCGCTTCTGTACCGGAAGTGCAGAGATCTTGTGGAAGTGAAAAATTTATTTGAACAGATTTTCCTGTCCTCCAATATAAATAAAGAAAGGAATACCGCCGTCCGCCGCCGGGAGAGCTCCGGCCTGCAGACGGCATGGAGGCAGGACTGACGGGAGAATACGAAAAAGAAAGGAAAACGACAATGCTTCAGTCACTGAAATGGGCGGCCAGCGGAACGGGGTTCACCTTCCTTATGACCACGCTGGGGGCCGCCATGGTTTTTCTGTTCCGCAGAAGGATCAGCGAGAAGGTTCAGAAGATCTTTCTGGGCTTCGCCGCGGGCGTCATGATCGCGGCTTCCGTCTGGTCCCTTCTGATCCCTGCTATCGACAGGGCGGAGGCGGCGGGACAGACCGGATGGATCCCTGCGGCCGGCGGTTTTGCGCTGGGGATCCTGTTTCTGCTTCTGATGGATCAGTTCCTTCCCCACCTGCATGTGGGAGAGGAGGAGCCGGAGGGGATCGGCACCTCCTGGAAGAGAACCACCCTTCTGGTGATGGCTGTTACCCTTCATAATATCCCGGAGGGAATGGCCGTCGGCCTTTCCTTCGCGCTGGCCGCCCAGGAGGCGGGAGCGGGAGCCGGCCTGATGGCGGCTTTTGCCCTGGCGCTGGGAATCGGCATCCAGAATTTCCCGGAAGGGGCGGCCATTTCCCTTCCCCTGCGGCAGGAAGGGGTTCCGGCGTGGAAGGCGTTTCTGATGGGAAGCCTTTCCGGGATCGTGGAGCCCATATTCGGCATTCTGGTGGTGCTCGCGGCGGGAGGCATCGAGCCGGTGATGCCATGGCTTTTGAGCTTCGCGGCGGGGGCTATGATGTATGTGGTTGTGGAGGAGCTGATCCCGGAGGCCCATCTGGGAGAGCATTCCAACACCGGCACGCTGGGCGTGATGGCAGGCTTTCTCATCATGATGATCCTGGACGTGGCGTTGGGATAAAATATACTTGTCAAGCAGCTGCAGCCATTATATAATTTTGTTTAGGAAAAAATAAATTATTTTAAATTTGATAAAAATGCCGCAAATCCGGTGATTACAGAACCGAACAGGATGTTTTGTGCATGTGTCCTGGCATAAAGGGAGCCGGCATGGAGGAAAAGAGGATAAAACAAAAAAGGAGGAAGCTGCAGTGGAAAAGTTAAAGGTTTATTTCACAAGCATGAAAACGTCCTTTTCAGAAAACCTTCCGCAGAAGCTGGAACGGCTGATCAGGACAGCAGGTATTGGCAGCATCGATTTTAAGAACAAGTATGCGGCCATTAAGATCCATTTCGGGGAGCCAGGAAATCTGGCATTCCTGCGGCCCAACTATGCGGCCGTGGTGGTGAAGGTGGTAAAGGAGCTGGGCGGAAAGGCGTTTCTGACCGATTGCAACACGCTGTATGTGGGCGGAAGAAAAAACGCGCTGGATCATCTGGACGCGGCATATCAGAACGGCTTTTCCCCGTTTTCCACGGGCTGTCATGTGATCATCGCCGACGGCCTGAAAGGAACGGATGAGGCGCTGGTTCCGGTGGAAGGCGGGGAATATGTGAAGGAAGCCAAGATCGGACGCGCCATTATGGATGCGGATGTGTTCATCACCCTCAGTCATTTTAAAGGACACGAAGCCACAGGATTTGGCGGCGCGCTGAAGAACATCGGTATGGGCTGCGGCTCCCGCGCCGGAAAGATGGAGATGCACAGCGCCGGAAAGCCTCATGTGGATCAGTCCCTGTGCGTGGGCTGCGGCCGCTGCATCCAGATCTGCGCCCATGACGCGCCGTCTATTACAGATGGAAAGGCTTCCATCGACCATGACAAATGTGTGGGCTGCGGCCGCTGTATCGGCGTCTGTCCCATGGACGCGGTCTGCGCGGCAAGCGATGAGAGCAACGATATCCTGAATTGCAAGATTGCGGAATACAGCAAGGCGGTGATCTCCGGAAGGCCGAATTTCCATATCAGCCTGGTCATTGACGTATCCCCGAACTGCGATTGCCATTCGGAGAACGATATCCCTATCGTTCCGGATGTGGGCATGTTCGCTTCCTTCGATCCGGTTGCCCTGGATGTGGCCTGCGCGGACGCGGTCAACCGCCAGCCCGTGATCAGCGGAAGCCAGCTGGACCGGATGCCCCATGTGCACCACGATCATTTCATCGATTCCGCGCCGGAGACCAACTGGCACTCCTGCATCGAGCACGCGGTGAAGATCGGGCTGGGTTCCGACCAGTATGAGCTGATCGAGATCTGAGAAGGCTGCGTGAAGAACTTCCGGAAAGAAAAAAAGAGGTGACTTTTCTTTTTTGGAAAAAATTGAGAATCAGAATCATTTTGCAAACCATGACGGAAAAGGCCCTGGCAGAGAGTTCTTATGAATCTCCGTCAGGGCCTTTTACAGCGCTTTCATGGTGGAAGCTTCCGTTTCATTTTCATCAAAAGGACAGAAGCTTTCGCTTTGCGGAAATATTTACTGTTCCTGCGCGTACTTCTTTGCCTGCTCCTGGATCAGGGCGGCGTCTTCAAAATAGTTGATCTTCATGGCGCGCTTCACCTCGGAAAGGGTGACGGCCGCCACCGCTTCCGCCTCTTCGCTTCCCTTTTTCAGGATCTCGTAGATGGCGGGGATATCCTTTGCAAATTCTTTTCTGCGGTTCCGGATGGGCTCCAGAACCTCCTGCATCACGTTGTTGAGGAACTTCTTCACCTTCACGTCGCCCAGGCCGCCGCGGGAATAATGATCCTCCAGCTCCTGCAGGGAAGCGTAATCCGGAAGATAACGTTCAAAATGCTCCGGCGTGGAGAAGGCCTCCAGATACATGAAGACCGGATTGCCCTCCACCTTTCCGGGATCCTGCACCCTGAGGTGTCCGGGATCGGTGAACATGGACATGATCTTCTTTTTCACATCGTCCGCGCTGTCGGCCAGGTAGATGCAGTTGTTCAGGGATTTGCTCATCTTCGCCTTTCCGTCGATGCCGGGAAGCCGCATGCAGGCTTTGTTATCCGGAAGCAGGATGGCGGGATCCGTGAGGGTTTCTCCATAGATGGAATTAAACTTGTGCACGATCTCCTTCGTCTGCTCCAGCATGGGCATCTGATCCTCGCCCACGGGAACCGTGGTGGCGTGGAAGGCGGTGATGTCCGCCGCCTGGCTGATGGGATAGGTGAAAAATCCGACCGGAATGCTGGCTTCAAAATTCCGCATCTGGATCTCCGCCTTTACCGTGGGATTTCTCTGCAGCCGGGAAACGGTCACCAGATTCATATAATAAAAGGAAAGCTCGCACAGCTCCGGGATCTGCGACTGGATCAGCAGGGTGGATTTTGCCGGGTCAAGGCCGCAGGCCAGATAATCCAGCGCTACCTCGATGATGTTCTGACGCACCTTTTCCGGATTGTCCGCGTTGTCGGTCAGCGCCTGCGCGTCCGCGATCATGATGAAAATTTTGTCATACTCGCCGGAATTCTGAAGCTCCACCCGGCGGCGTAAGGAGCCCACATAATGGCCCACATGAAGCTGCCCTGTGGGGCGGTCTCCGGTCAAAATGATCTTTTCTTTCTTTTCCATGTTCCTGTCTCCTGAATTTAAATTTTTTAGAAAAAAACGTCCCAAATCCCGGCTGACCGGGATTTGAGACGGTAATAAACATACATTTATTATCGCGGTGCCACTCAAATTGACGTAACGTCCACTTTTCCATACTCGCGTATGCGCGCACTGCCATGCGTGCCGGTCTGATAACGGGCCCGGTCTCCCGCCGGCGCCTACTTCCTTCAGGCCGGCCTCAAAAGTCCATTCGGCAAAAGCTCCTGTACCGCTTTCCAGCTTCCGCGGCTCTCTGAGACATTCGCTGATGCTTACTATTCTTTCTCACTGGTTTATGATCTGCGTTTAAATATAAGATATAGCAAAATGGGGGGGACTGTCAACCTTAATTTTGATGGGACAGCGTTCAGTTGATTTTGTTGCCGGGAGCGGATATACTATGAGTAAATCGTATCTGAAACCTTGGAGGCCATTATGGATCATTTTTATCTGAAGGATATAGAACTGCAAAATTTCAGAAAATTTGATAACGCTGTTTATAAACTGAATCCGCATATGAATGTTTTTATCGGCAGAAACGCATCGGGGAAAACTGCCGTTCTGGAAGCGGTTACAGTTATCCTGGGCGCATATCTGGCGGCTTTTAAAGAATATGTTCCGGCCAGGTTTGTACGTAATATTTCTGAAAACGATGTTTTAAGAAAATCGGTTCAGTCTGTTAAAAATGTTGCAGTGACTCCGTCGGTCAAGCAGTTTCCGTGTATGGTGGGCAGCCATATGATGTGTGGAGGGGAAGAAATACACTGTGAGAGGATTCTTGAGAAAGAGGGGGGAAGGACGAAATCTGTTAAGAAGAACCTGATGCAGCGATTTGTTTCTGAATGGGAAAAATCCATCAAAGAGGCCGACGGATCAGATCAGACTCAGATTTATCCTTTGGTACTGTATCTGAGTTCTGCAAGATTGTGGAACGAAAACAGGGTTGATGAAATGGAGAGTATCCCGGGAAGGACGGATGCATATCAGAGGTGTCTTGATGAAAGAAGAGGCTGTCAGTCTGCATTTGAGTATATTAAGCTTCTGGGAGGACTGGCTGCCGAAGAAAATAATGGGATGCCTCTTCCGGCCTATACAGTCATTATGGATGCTGTAAA